>DATHOI010000688.1:0-7290 GCA_035485095.1 Polyangiaceae bacterium
TCAAGAAGCTGCCGAACGCGAGCCCGAGCGCCACGGCCACGGCCGTAACGAAAGGCCCAGGAAGGTCAGCGAGCGTGAGCAAGCTCGCTGGGTCATAGCATAGGGCTGCCCCCACCCGTCGCTCCTCGGGTGCGCGGTACCCTGTGGGGCAAAGACTTGCGCCAAATCCGTGCTTGCGCGCCCAAGTGCGGCTTCGCCAATTGATCGCGGATCGCGGCGCGTGCGCGCTGCGCGTGGAAGGAACGGGTCGTCGCGCTGCACCGCGAGGGGCTGCGCGTGACCGCCGTCGAGCTGTCGGAGATCGCAACTCCGGTTCATGCGCTCACTCACGCGCGTGAGTGCATGAAGCGCCGCTGCTGAGCGCACGCGCGCGGCTCATGCACTTTGTGGAGCTCGAGCTGATGTGTGCAAATCACCTCTTTCTTCCGCTTGCGTCGAGACGCAGCGCGTCGCGTTGTCGGAAAAAGGCGTGCAGATGCACGCTGAGCGCCGGTGGTGGGTGTGAGTCCGACAGCGGCGCGGTTGAAAATGGATCGAAACAAACGAAAACAAGCGCATTATATTTAGTTGTTCATGGCCGTTTCTGGGCTCGTACATGTCTAACCTTAGCGAGCGCATGGGGGCTCGGTGGTCTCGCGTCCGGGTAGTTACTCGGACGGCACTGCTCTGCGCGTTGACCTCGCTCGTCGTGAGCTGCGGTACGAGCTCGCATCCAGCGCTGCTCGGAAATCCGCAAGCTCCGGCGCTGTTCGGTCCGGGCGTCATCGGCGGCTCGTGCAGCCCAGAGGGCTCCGTCGTCGGTTGTGGCCGAGTCGATCACGTCGACGGCAACTATGTGACCTGCGCGGTGGGTAGCTCGACCTGCCAAGGCGGGGTGTGGAGCGCTTGCGTCGGCGATCACATCGTCACGAAGTCGAACCCGAGCGTGCGGCTGACGATGAGCGGGCTGCACGTGCTGTCTGGCCCGACCACTCCGGCGTGCACCAATATTTGCGACCCGTACTGCATGTCCGCCCAGCCCGATCCGGGTGCCGTCGACGCTGGGGGTATCATCGACGCCGACGGTGGCGGTATCACGCTGGTGAAGGACGACGCTGGCGTGGTCGTCGCGCCGCCACCGAGCACGTGCGTCGGGCTGCAGTGCAATATCGTTGCTTGCAAGGGCACCGCGACGACCACGCTGTCTGGCACCGTGTACGATCCGGCCGGAAAAAATCCGCTCTACAACGCCAACGTATACATCCCGAACCAGCCGACAGCCCCGTTGCCGCCGTTCACTTCGGGTGCGAGCTGCAACTCCTGCGGTGCGGCCGCGTCACTCGACGCTCTGCGCGCGACGCAAACGGATGCCAGCGGCAATTTCGTGCTCGCTGACGTGCCGGCGGGCACGAACATCCCGGTCGTCGTTCAGATGGGCAAGTGGCGCCGCGAGATCATGCTCAAGTCGGTCACGAGCTGCGTCAACAACGTGGTGACCAACAATTGCACCGCGGCGAGCGCCACCGATTGCGTGTTCCGTCTGCCGAAGAATCACAGCGACGGTTACGACCCAGCCCTCGGTACCTATACCAAGGCCGATCTTCCTCAGACTGCGATCGTCACCGGTGGCTCGGATCCGTTCGACTGCTTGCTGCTGAAAGCCGGCATCGATCCGAACGAAGTCGGCGACTACACATCGACGAAACGCGTGCACTTCTTCGAGAGCGACACCAATCCCGGTGACACCCTCGATCCGGCGTACGGCAGCAACGTGAAGGGCAGCACGTTGTGGAACAACCTCAACGGGGCGGCTCCCGATCTGATGTCGTACGACGTCGTGCTCTTGCCCTGTGAAGGCGCGGCAGTCGACAAGCAGACCACGGGCAACACACCCTACCAAAATCTGATCAGCTACGCGGACAACGGTGGCCGCGCGTTCATCACCCACTTCGGTTACGTTTGGATCGAATACCCGTCTGGCAAAAAGTACGTTACGGGCGCGGACAATTGGTCGACAGTTGCCAACTGGTCGCCGACCGGTACCGCCATGACGTCGAGTATCGACACGCAAGACCCGCTCACGGGTATCGTGAATACGTCGTTTCCCAAGGGTGGTGAGCTGTCGCAGTGGCTGCAGAACGTGGGCGCAACGACTACCGCGTCGCGCCTCACGATCCACGAAGGTCGCCAGGACCTCACGTCGATCGGCGCGAACACTCAACCGTGGATGACAGCCCGCGACACGGTGTACGCGCCGTTCCCGAACTACACGAACCTATTCACGTTCAACACGCCCCTGGGCGCTCCCGCGGCGAATCAGTGTGGGCGCGTCGTTTTCAGCGATTTCCACGTCTCGGCGCAAGCGTTGATCGCGCAATGCACGGCGCAAAGTTGTGGCTCGACCAAGTGCGGGCCCGCCAGCGATGGCTGCGGCGGCGTGCTCAATTGTGGCACCTGCAAGGCAGGGCAGACTTGCGGCGGCGGCGGCTCGGGCGTGTGCGGAACGGGCAGCTGCACCCCGAAGACGTGTGCTTCGCTGGGTATTCAGTGCGGTCCGGCGGGCGACGGCTGCGGCAACCAACTCGACTGTGGAAGCTGTCCGGGCGGGCAGGCTTGCGGGGCCGGCGGGCCCGGCAAGTGTGCGGCGCACACCTGCCTGAGCGGTAGCGATTGCGGCGTGACCTCGAGTTGCGTCGGTTCGACGCCCGGTCCAATCGGCACCTGCTCGGAGCCCTGCGCGTCGAGCTCTGATTGCCCGAGCGCGACCTTCGCCTGCTCTGGCGCGGTCAGCGGGTCGTGCCAGCAAATCACTTGCAGCAAGGACAGTGACTGCGGAGTCGGCCGAACCTGCCTGTCGGGGGTCTGCTCGTGCAACGGCAACACGGACTGCAATGGCGGTATATGCGGCGGGCTCGCCTGCAGCTCGATTGCCTGCCACGCCAGCAACGCCTGCGGTAACGGGACGTGCGGCGGTGGCACTTGCGCGGCGGGTTTCGCCTGCCACTCGGCGAGCGACTGCGGCCCAACCGGCACGTGCGGCAGCGGCACCGGTTCAACTGCGGGCAAGTGCGCGACGAACGCGGTCGTCTGTCACAAGACAACTGACTGCGACAGCGGGAGCTGCGGCGCGGGCACTGGATCCACCGCCGGCACCTGCGCCAACAACAACGTCGCCTGTCACCTAAATAGCGATTGCGACAGTGGCGCTTGCGGCACGGGCACGAGCTCTGCCAAGGGAGTGTGCGCCGATGGCGGCGGGCATGCCTGTCATGCGCCGGGCGATTGTGACAGTGGCGTGTGCGGCTCGGGCACCGGCTCCACCGCCGGCGCGTGCTCGACCAACGGTGCGGCTTGCCACTCGAACGCGACGTGTGACAGTGGCGCTTGCGGCAGCGGTACCGGCGGCCTCAAAGGGACCTGCGCCAAAGGTACCGGGCTCGCGTGCCACGTGGCCACGGATTGCGACGGCACGTGCGGTACGGGTACTGGCTCGACCGCTGGCGCGTGCTCGACCAACGGTGCGGCTTGCCACACGAACGCGACGTGTGACAGCAACACGTGCGGCACCGGCACCGGCGCGGTCAAGGGGACTTGCTCCAAAGGCGCCGGGTTGGCCTGCCATTCGAACGCCACGTGCGACAGCGGCGTGTGCGGCTCGGGCACCGGCGCGGTCGCTGGCACGTGCTCGACAAACGGCCAAATTTGCCACTCGAACGCCACTTGTGACAGTAACTCTTGCGGCACGGGTACTGGCTCGACCGCCGGCACGTGCTCGACCAACGGTCAGACTTGCCATTCGAACGCCACGTGCGACAGCGGCCTGTGTGGGTCTGGCACGGGCGCCAGCGCCGGTGTGTGCACCGCCGGCACGTGCACGACCGCCGCCCAGTGCGGCACCACCGGGGGTGCGTGCGTTGGCGGCAAATGCACGGCCGGTTCGTGCGCAGCGGACGCGAAATGCGGTACGGCTGGCGGCGTTTGCACCGGCGCCACGTGCAGCAACGCGTCGGCCTGCGCGAACGACAGCGCCTGCTCGGTGAGCAAGTTGTGCAACGGCGCGAAGTGCAGCACCGCGACTGCCTGCACCAGCGATACGGCGTGCTCGATCAGTAAGCTCTGCAATGGAGCCACGTGCAGCGCCCCGGCGGCGTGCGCGGGCGACAGCGCTTGCCTCGGCGGCGGCGTTTGCACTGGCGCAACTTGTGGCGCTAGCGCGTGCACGGTCGACAGCAGTTGCTCGGTGAGCAAGCTGTGCAACGGCGCGAAGTGCAGCACGCCCGCAACCTGCGCGGGCGACTCTGGCTGTCCGTCGAGCAACTCTTGTACGGGGGCGACTTGCGGTGCGGCCACGGCTTGCGCTGGCGACAGCGCCTGCTCAGTGAGCAAATTGTGCAACGGCGCGAAGTGCAGCACTTCCGCGACGTGCGCGGGTGACGTGAACTGCCCGGTCAGCAATTCCTGCGCGGGCGCGAAATGCGGCACCGCCGCAACCTGCGCAGGCGACGCCGCCTGCCCCTCCAGCCACTCGTGTACGGGAGCCAAATGCAGCACGGCGACCTGCGCGGGCGACGCCGCCTGTACCGTGAGCAACATTTGTAACGGTGCCAAGTGCAGCACCTCGACGTGCAGCGGCGACACTCAATGCCCGCTCGGCTTGTGCAGCGGCGCGACGTGCAACGCGAGCGCGTGCGCGACGAACAATGATTGCGGCGCGGGCAGCTTTTGCGGCGGTGGCTCGTGCCAAACGTTTGCGTGCACCACCGACGCTGACTGCTCGGGCGGCAAGTGCAACGCCGGAGTCTGCGGTTGCGTGACGGGTGAAGATTGCGGCGGCGCGCAGACCTGCAACGGCGCGGTCAAGGGCTCGTGCAAGAAGGCCTGTGCGCAGGACTCCGATTGCGCGCCGGATCGCTGCATTGCGGGTCAGTGCGGCGGTTGTACGGACTCGTCGGACTGCCACGACAATTCATATCCGACCTCCTGTGGCGGTATCCCCGCGAAAAACTACGGCACGTGCTCGACGTTCCAATTCGGCGAGTTTCCGGAGGTCTGCCGTGCCGGCAATCTGTCGCCTCAGGAAAAGGCGCTCGAATTCATGTTCTTCGATCTGACGGCCTGCGTCTCGCCGGACAACTTGCCGCCGCCGGCGCCTTCCGTCGTGTCCGCCTTCAACCCTGCCACCTTCGTCCAAGATTTCACCGCGTCGTGCAGCGACGGCAACTTTCCGATCTGGCGTGAGTTCGACTGGCAAGCGCAGATCCCGAGTGGAGCGTCGATCGTCCTGAGTGCTCAGTCGGGAAATGACGCGACGAGCTTGTTGCCGGCGATGCCGTTGACCTTCGCGACCGCGACGACCAGCACCAACACGGGCCCGATGAACCAAAACTACGACATCGCGTTCATCGACACTGGTCACGGCGGAACGGGCGTTTTCAACACCGCAACGCCCCCGGTAATCTCGCGCAACCTGCTGCGCGTGACGATCACGCTGAACCCCACGAGTGACTACCAGGCTGCGCCGACGCTGATTCAGTGGAAAGTGCAATACGACTGCACGCCGTCGGAGTAATTGCCCGACTCGTCGCTCCGCGGGTGCGCTGCACCCAGCGGCAAAGGCCTCCGCTTGGGCTTCGCCGCTGTTTTCAAGACACCGTGGATGACCTAGCGGGACTCTGAGCGGCGCGGTAACGTGCCCGCCATGCCCGAACCAGCGACCACGTTGTCGCTCGATCGCTACGCTGCGGACGCCAAGACGCTCGTTGCAGCAGCGCAGTCGCTCGCAGACGAGCGAAAGCACGCTGAAGTTCAGCCGCTGCACTTGCTCGTGCGCGCGCTGAGCCGGGATCTCGGAGTGCGCGCGGTGTTCGAGCGCGGCGTCAGCAATTTGCTCGAATTCGAGGCTGCTTTGGAGCGCGCGTTGAGCAATTTACCTCGTTCGGCCGAGCCCGCCTATTTGTCGGCCGCCATGCTCGACCTGCTCGAACGCGCGCAGCGAGAAGCCGACCGCGAGAAGTCCGACAAGGTCATGGTCGAGCAGGTCGTGAACGCATTGTCGCAAGAGATCCGCGGCGCGGCCGGCGAGATTTTGAGCGCATTCGGCGTGCTCCCTGGGTCACTGCGTCAGCACATGGCGGCGCTCCGCTCGGTGCCAGCAGCCAAGCGTACGCCGAGCGGCGAGCCTTTTGCCTTCACGCGCCCGCTACTCGGCAATGCAGACGAGCCGGTGCTGTTGCGTGTCGCGGAAGTGCGCCGCCTGCTCACAATCTTGGAGCGTAGTCAGAAGAGTCACCCGTTGCTCGTCGGCGAACCCGGCGTGGGCAAAGGCGCCGTGGTGCGTGCGCTTGCGCAACGCATCGCCTGTGGCGACGTGCCGACCAGCTTGGCTTCCACGAAATTGCTGGAAATCGACGGCAGCGCGCTGGTCGCGGGCGCGCGGCTGCGCGGTGAAATCGAAGAGCGCGTGAAGCAGCTCTTGCAGGCCGTGGCCGGCTCAGCGAAGATCTTAGTGATTGCCAATCTGGAGCAACTGTTCGGACAAGGGCCGTCCGGCGCTGCGATTGGCGACGTGCTCAAACCGGCCTTGGTCCGCGGCGAGCTGCGCGTGCTCGCGACCACGACGCCGGAGGGCTTGAAGCGTCTGGAGGAACGCGACTCGCAGCTCGTACGCCTGTTCACTCGCTTGCCGATCGCCGAACCCACGCTGCAGGAGGCGACCGAGATCGTGCGCGGCGTCGCCGCACGCTACGAGCGTCATCACGGGATCGAAATTAGCGAGCGCGCGATTCAGCTCGCCGTGCAGCTCGCCAAGCGTTACGTGCCCGATCGCTGTTTGCCGGACAGCGCGCTCGACCTGCTCGACGAAGCCGCGGCAGCCAAGCGCGTCGAGGTCGACGGCGTGCCGGCAGAAGCGGATGCCTCGCTGCGTCGGCTCGAGTCGGTGCAAGCGCAACTGCGCACGCTCGAGCATGGTGAAGATGCCGAGAGCCAGCTCGCGGGCCAAAAATTGCGCGCTGAGTTGCCCGAGCTCGAGCAAAAAACTCAGCAAATTCGGGCGAATATGCAGTCGCGGCGCGGAGTGGTCGGTGCGGTGCGCGCGCTCTCGGCCGAGCTCGGCGCGGCGCGCGCGGAACGCGAGCGAGCCCTAGAGCAGAAAAATTTCGCGCGCGTCGGGGAGATCGAGCACGCGGTGCTGCCCGAGCTCGAGGCGCGCTTGGCCAGAGCGGAAGAAACCGCCAAGAGCGCCGCTCAGCCGCCGCCGCGGATTCTCGGCGAGCGCGACGTAGCGCTCACTCTAGCGATCTGGACCGGTAT
>DATHOI010000689.1:0-5959 GCA_035485095.1 Polyangiaceae bacterium
CCGAGCTCGCTGCTTGACGCCGCTGCTGTGGCTGGCGGTGGCAGCCTCCGGCTGCGATCGAACGCCACCTCCCGGCGCCACCGCAGCCCCCTCGAGCGGGCCGACGCTGCCGCAGGCCGGCTCGCCCACCTTGCCGAAGGAGGTCGTTGCCGCTCCAAAGTCGAGTGCGTTCGCAGCGGCACCAGCAGCCCCCGCGGGCAGCGCCGGCACACCAAGCGCGGTGAGCGCTCCAGGAGCAACGCCCGCCGACGACTACAAAGGGCCCTGGCTGGCGATCACCGCGAGCGCCGCGGGCGTGTACGGAGAGCCCTCGTTCGACGGCAAGAAGCTCGGCTACCTCCGCAACGGCGGGCGCGTCGCAGTCGAAGCCGCCACGGTCTCGAAGAAGAGCTGCACTGCCGGCTGGTACAAAGTGTTGAGCGGCGGCTTCGTGTGCGGAAATTTGGGCACGACCGATCTCAACCACCCCGACGTGAAGTTCGCGACCCAAGCGCCGAACCTCGATGACGTCTTGCCGTACCCCTACGCCCGCAACGCGAAGAACGGCACGCCGCTCTACAAATCGGTGCCATCCCGCGAACAGATGGACAAGTACGAGCCGTACTTGAAGTCCGCGAAGGACGACAACGCAAACAGCGAGGCCCCCGCGAAGAGCCATCGCGACAAAGATGCCGACGCCGGTGCCGCTCCCCTGCCCGCGCGCCTGGACGCAGCGCTCGCCGATGCGGGAGTCGCGCTGCCGACAGCGCAAGGCAGCGCCGATCCCGAACCGGAAAAGCCTTGGTGGCAGCGCGACGACATGAAAGACCACATGAACGAGCTCAAGCTCGATCAGCTCGCCGAGGACGCAGACGGCGTATTGGCCAAGCGCATGGTCAGCGGCTTTTACGTCGCGGTCGACAAGACGTTCCGTTGGAACGATCGATCTTGGTACAAAACGACGCGTGGCCTGGTCACGCCGAGCGATCGCTTCTGGCAAACTGCGGGCTCGAAATTCAAAGGCGTCGAGCTGGGCAGCGACTGGAAGCTGCCGATGGGCTTCGTGTTCGGTGGCAACAAGAGCATCTCGAGCTACACCATCGACAGCGCGTCCAACGCCATCAAGCCCGCGAAGACGTACGACCACTTTGCGCCGCTGCAATTGACGGGCAAAGAGCAGGACTTCCACGGCACGGCCTACGCGGAGACGGGTGACGGAAGCTGGGTCAAACGGTCTCAGATCCGCAGTACCAACCCAGGCCCACTGCCTGCCGAATTGAAGCCCAACGAGCGTTGGATCGACGTGAATCTCAGCACGCAGACGCTAGTCGCGTTCGAGGGTGACCGTCCGATTTACGCGACGCTCATCTCGAGTGGCAAGGAATCCAAGATCAAAGACAAGGACCACCGAACCCCCGTCGGAGAGTGGCGCGTTCGCGAGAAGCACATCACGACGACGATGGACGGCGACGGAACCGCCGCCGGTGATTTGCCGTACAGTATCGAAGACGTCCCCTACGTCATGTATTTTTTCCGCTCGTACGCGTTGCACGGCGCGTTCTGGCACTCGAACTTTGGCACTCAGATGAGCCACGGGTGCGTCAACCTTTCACCCTTGGACGCGAAGTACCTATTCTTCTTCGCCGACCCGCCACTACCCAAAGGCTGGCACGGCGTGCACGCGAGCGACACGGCGCCGGGCAGTCTCGTGGTCGTGCATTTGTGAAATTTACCCGGCCAATTCCCGCATAAATTGCGGGAATCTCTGGCCGCACTAAACTTTCCCCGAAAGCGGTCGGATGGATTTGACAGGCCCCGAAGGCGGGACCATCACGTCGCGGCCATGGATCAGTTTTCGGCTCACCTCGACCGCGGATGGGACCTCGTACAGCGAGGCGACCCACGCGGGGCCGAGCTATCGGCGCGCCGCGCGCTCGAGATCGACAGCCAGTCACCCGAAGCCTACAACCTGCTCGGCTATGTCGCAGCTTTGAAGGGAGAGTTCGACGAAGCAACCGAGCACTATCGGCAAGCGATTGCGCTCGACGACACTTACCTCGAAGCCATGCTGAATGCAGCGGAGGTGTACGTCCACCCGCTCGGTGATTTCGAGGAAGCGCTGTCGCTCTGCGACCAAGCCCTCGATCTCGCAGAGACAGACGACGAAGTCGTAGATGCGCTGCTGCTCAAGTTCGATGCCCTACTCGGCAAAGGTGAGGCCGAAGAGGCAGCCGAGCTGTGCCGTAAGTTCCCAGAAGGGCCGTTCGAGAATCCGAACCACACCTTCTTGGTCGGCCGCGCGCTGTATGAAATAGGCGATCTAGATCGGGCTTTTCCGCTGATCGACGATGCCGTCAAACGGAATTTGAAGAACGCCGAGGCTTGGTACTATTTGGGGTTGCTGCGCGACGAGCGCGGCGATTCGCACGGCGCGACGGCCGCCTTCCTAGCTTCACGCGATCTCGATCTGGAGCTTGGTACCGCGCCCTGGTCTCTCTCGCGCGAGACGTTCGAGATGACCGCGCGCGCAGCGCTGCTCTCACTGCCCGACGAGCTGCGACGCTTCGTGCGCGAGGACGAGGTCTACGCGGCCGATGTCCCGGGCGTCGAGGTCGTCGTCGACGGTGTCGACCCGCGCGCGCTACTTCTACTCGACGGTGTCAACGCGGGCTCTAGCATCGCAACCATGACTGCGCGCGTGTTCGTCTATCAGCGCAACGTCGAGCGCCTAGCAGGGTCGGTGGAGCACGTTGCCGCCGAGATCCGCGCCGCGCTGGAGCGGGAGATCAGCGCTACGTTCTTGGACGCAGACGGCCCCTTGGCGACCCAACAAAAGACACTGAACTAGCGTTTCGGCCGCTCGTACGCGGCCGTCTCGCCGCGAACACTCGAAGCGCTAGGCCGCGCGCGCAGCCAGCTGTTGCGCGACCGTCTCGAGCAGTACCCGCGCGGGCCCGGGTTGCACCGCACGCAATGCCTCGACTGCCGAACGCGTGTGATCGCTGGCGCGACGCCGGACTTCTTCACACGCGCCGCTCTCCACGACGGCGCGGCTCACCAGATTCACTGGCTCGCGATCGCCCGCGTAAATGCGCTTCAGTGGCTGCACGAGCTCGGGCATCCGCGCGACTGCCAGCACCAGCGGCAAGGTGAGCTTACCCTCGCGCAGATCGGAGAGCAGTGTCTTCCCGGTATCGGCTCCCGAGTAGTCGAGCACGTCGTCAACGAGCTGAAAGGCGATCCCGAGTCGCTCGCCAAAGCCGGCAAGGCGCTCCTGATCTTCCGGGCTGGCGCCCGCCAGGCGCGCTCCGGTGCGCGTCGACCACGCGAAGAGCGACGCCGTTTTATCGCGTAAAATACGCTCGTAAGTGGCCTCCGAAACATCCAGCTCGCTGCGCCCGCGCAGCTGAATGATTTCTCCATCCACCAAGCGGCGGAGCGTCGCGATCAGATCCGGCATGACTTCGGGTGCGTGAGTTTGCGTGCGCGACAAGGCGTGCACGAGCAATAGATCACCGCCGAGCACGCTCACCGCGTTACCCCAAGAGAGACGGGACGTGGCTACACCGCGACGCTCCATCCCCTCATCGACGACGTCGTCGTGCAGCAGTGTCGCCGAATGAACGAGCTCGGCAACCACAGCCAACTCGCGAGCCGCCGGCGAGATACGCCCGAAGCACGCCGCGCTGAGTAGTAACGCGATCGGTCGAACTCGCTTTCCGCCGCGCGTCACCAGGTGTTGCGCGGCCAAGGTCGCCGGCTCTTCGCCTTCTTTGACGACGCTTGCCAGAGAAGCCTCGATCCACGACAGATCATCGGCGAGAATGTCCTGAACCGTCGCGATGCGCTGGCTGACGCGGGCGTCTGCCCCTTGAGTTTCGGCTGCGCGACCGAGGATGTCGGCGGCGGCGGAGGCAGGCATGTCCGAAAGATCTTCGAGTTTCTGAGTTTTCAAATCTTTGTGAAACCACTATGCGGCAGGCTGACGCGGCGGTCAACGCCACGGAGAGCGGTCGTCCGGCCGATTGCGGCAAAACCCAAATCACGACAGCGCCTCAATTGACGGGACCGTGAAGCGCATGCACACCTCCCGGCGAATGGACGCCGAGCAACCAGGCCTCGCCCGCGCGCGCCGCGCTGGGCGCCGCGCTGGCGTCGCGGTTTTTGCCCTGATCGTGGTGTTCGCCACTGCCAGTTGGACGTATCAGATTCTGCACGCAGTCTTCAGCCCACCCGTTGTAACAGTGGGAACAGAATGCCGGGCTGGCGCTCGAGGGCTGCTCGTCGCGGTGCGTCGCGCTCGCGCGGCGGCCGCAGCCGAAACGGGCGGCGAGCGAGCGGCGCTCGGACGCTTCCGGGCCGCGCTCGAACCCGAGTGGGATGCCAGAGCCAGCCTCGAGCCCGTGTGCAGCTCGGACGCGCAGGCGCTCGCCGCGCTCGCTGAGATCGACGCGCTTCGCTATGCGGAGGAGCACGCCGTGCGCTATGAGGCAGTGGGGCTCGCTCCGCAGCGGCGGAGAGTCCAAGCCCTTTACGAAACCCTGTTTTCAAGCGACGGGCATGTAAGTCCCGCCCTTCCTTGAGGTTTTGCTCGATGAGCACTGAGACTCCAGAAACCGAAGCCCCCCCGCCTACTTTTGACGCTTTGCCATTGTCGAGCGAGCTCCGGCGCGCGATCGACGAGCTCGGGTACACGCATCCGACTCCGGTGCAACGCGCTGTCTTCGAGCCGGCAGTGCGAGGGCTCGACCTCGTCGTGCAGGCACGCACTGGCACCGGCAAGACCGCTGCGTTTGCCATGCCCCTGATCGACTCGCTCGTGAAGCGCACCGTGGCAGCGGTGCAAGCTCTGATTCTATGCCCCACGCGCGAGCTCGCCTTGCAAGTCAATCGCGAGATCGAGGCCCTGGGCAAACACCGCGGCACGCGCAGCACAGCTGTGTACGGCGGCGCGCCGATGCCTCGGCAAGTCGAAGCGATCCAAAACGGCGCTCAAATCGTCGTCGGCACACCTGGCCGGGTGCTCGACCACTTGCGTCGCGGCACCCTCGACCCGAGCACCATCCGCACCTTCGTTCTCGATGAGAGTGACGAGATGCTATCGATGGGTTTCTTGCCGCAAATCACCGAGATCCTCGGTTTTTTGCCGCCAGCACGCCAAACCTTGTTGTTCAGTGCCACGTTGCCTGCCGACATTCGGCGCGTCGCCGAGACGCGCCTGAAGAACCCGGAATTCCTGACGCTCAGCGGCGATCACGTCGGGGCGCTCGAGATCGAGCACACCGTGTATCTGAGCCGCGGCGACAAGCTGTCCGAGCTGATGCAGGTCATCGAAGTCGAGAACCCGGAGAGCGCGATCGTGTTTTGCAACACGCGCGACGAAACCAAGCGCGTTGCCAACGCCTTACAGCAACAGGGCTTCGCCGCCGATTGGTTGAACGCTGACCTCGCGCAAAACGACCGCGAAAAAGTGATGGCGGCGACGCGCAACAGCGAAGTGCGCTTTCTGGTGTGTACCGATGTCGCCGCCCGCGGTATCGACATCTCGCATCTCACGCACGTGATCAACTTCGACTTCCCGGAGTCGGCGGAGAACTACGTGCATCGCACTGGCCGCACTGGCCGCGCGGGGCGCACGGGCAAAGCCATCGCGCTGATCGAACCGGGTGACATCGGCAATCTGTACTTGATGCGGCTCACTTACAAAGTGAAGCCCGTCGAACGCCAACTCCCCTCGGCGCGTGAGATGAAGACGCGGGCCGAGAGCGATCTACTGCGTCTGTTCGTCGAAGCCTTCGAAAAGCGTAAGACGCACCCGGATGACTTGGCACTGGCACGGCGTCTGCTGAGCCACGAGCAAGCCGAGACGGTGATCGCTGGGCTGCTCCGAGATCACTTGGGCGCGCGACCCGAGGCAGCGGAAGAGGCAACGGCGGCTCGCCGCGCAAAGCCCCCGCGCGCCGCCGAAGCGCGAGCGCCC
>DATHOI010000690.1:0-2379 GCA_035485095.1 Polyangiaceae bacterium
GACCAGGCCAGCAGACACCGCGAGACCGAGACCAGTCCCCTTGCCCAGCGGTTTCGTGGTGTAAAACGGCTCGAACAATCGAGCGCGCGTCTCGGCGCTCATGCCCAAGCCGTCGTCCGTCACCGTGATGAGAACGCGCTCAGCTTGATGCTCGGCGGAAATGCGGACCTGGCCGTTCTTTCGCTCTTCCGGCATGGCTTGGTAAGCATTGACGAGTAAATTCGTCAGCACTTGCTCCAGCATATAGCGGTCACCGCGCACGCACAGCGCGTCCGGCACGTCGAGCTCCACGCTGATCTGAGGCTCACGCATGCTCTCTGCGACACGCACTGCACCGCGCACGGCCACCGCAAGGCGACACGCAGCGTTCGTCACCGGATCGTGCGCCGCTGCGCGGCTGGCGTCGAGCAAGCGGCGCACGATCCGCTTGATGCGCTCGATCGCGACCAGACTGTCGTCCAGTGCGCCGCTGAGCTCCGAAAAGTCCGCGCGCTTGAGCAAGGTACGCCGCAAAAACTGCAGGTTACCGAGGATCGCCGAAAGCGGATTGTTGATTTCGTGCGCCACGCCTGCAGAAAGCTGACCGAGCGCACCGAGGCGCTCGACGCGCACCAACGCCGCTTGGGCCTCGGCCAATTTCTGCGTGCGCTCTTCGACTCGAGACTCGAGCTCGCGTTTCAGCGATTCGAGGAGCGTCGCCGAGCCCACGAAGCGGCGCGTGATGGACAGTCCGAGAAGCCCGAGCGTCACGACGAAACTCAGGCCTAGTAAATTCGGGCCGCCGTAGACGCCGGAGGTCGCGAGCATGTCGTTCGTTGCGCCGATGGTGATCGTGCCGAGCACCCAAGCAGACAGGCGCGCGCGGGGCAGCCCGCGCCGGTTGTCCTGCACGACCCGCGCGAGCGTGACCAACAATGCGCCGGCAAACAGCAGAAAAGCCAAATCCCCGAGCGCGGTCGGCGCTGGATCGTAGTAGCGGACACCGAGCCAGTGCACATCACGCACTTCCTCGCGCGTGGAGTAGGCGAGCCCCGGCACCATGCCGCCGATGGCCGGCAGCGCGAGCACGGCGAGAATGACGCGATCCAGCATGGTCAGCGGGCCTCCGCGCTGCCTGGCGGAGTACAGAATCCAAACCGCGATGTGAACGGCCCCCACGGTGATCGAGATGTCGCCGATCGTGGCGCGCAGATGCATCGAAACGCTCGGCACGTAAGTGACGACGTCGAACATCGAGAACAGCGCGGCCGAACCACCGATTAGCGCGAGCAGCCGCTGCTCACGCCAGCCCGGCGCCATGGAGAACACCAACGCCAGCACCGCAACGACCACGCCGACGGTCGCCGCAAGGACGACGAAGATCAGCGCGAAGTTATACGGGGGCATGTCGGGACGGCAGCAGTTTGGGTAATCCGCAAGAGTAGCCCAGTTTCTTGCGGCTCTCAAAAACCGCGCGGAAGCGAGGGATTCTGTCGTGCTCGCAGCATGAAAGCCGGTACTGCCCGGATTTGAAGTCCAGCTGGCGAAGCGCCGAGCGCGCCTTCGGACCCGCCCGCTACCGCGACGTGAAATCCGATGCGCGAGTCTAAAGATTTGACACGCAACGCGGCGGCGCGACATCGTGCGCGCGCGCAATTTCGCAGCCCGCGATTTCGTGCAGGCCCGCAATTTCTGAGGGCCGCCGGTCGGCCGTCTCACTTCGGGAGTGAGTCGTGAGCTCGGGGCAATTGTCCACACGTAGAATTTTTCCGCGGGGCTATCGGTGATCGCACACGTGTCGTTGTGTGGTCGTGAGCCAGTTTCTCGACTGGCACGATGTCTGCTTGGGAGGCTGCGACTCAATGGCAATAGCTCGCGCGCGGTTATTTAAGACTCTGCTGTTCCTGACGATCAGTGCTTGCGGAAATGCAGCGAAGGTCGAACCTGGACCACTTCACGCCAAGGGCCCTGATAACTCCGTCGAGTTACACGGGGCGAGCGCGTCCTACATCAGAGTGGAGGCCGCAGCGGCTGCCGAGCGTCACGCCGAGCGCTCGCTCGTCGCGCGCGTCGCCTTCGACGATCGCAAAGTGGCGTCGATGGGGCCGCCCGTTCAGGGTCGCGTATCTAGCATCGACGTCCTGACCGGAGACCACGTCGAAAAAGGTGCGTTGCTGCTCACGCTGCGCGCGCCCGACATCGCGGCCGCCGGCGCGCAGCTCACGGAAGCAAAAACGGCAAGGCTGCTCGCGGAGAGGAATGCCGAGCGCGCGAAACTGTTACTCGATCACGGCGCCGGCAGTCAGGCGGAAAGCCAACAGGCTGACTCGGCACTGGCTCAGGCGCAGGCCGAAGAGCAACGCGCCTCAGCGGTGCTCGCGGCGTTCGGCGGCTCACACG
>DATHOI010000691.1:0-5341 GCA_035485095.1 Polyangiaceae bacterium
GCGACGCACGTATCCTTCGTCGGCCAAACCGCGCCCGACGAGCTCCTGCAACGGCTGCGGTTTCGCGCGTAGGACGTCGATGATCGCCTGTTCTCGCGGCTCGAAACGAAAGCGCCGAATCGGCGCGTCCACGTGCAGAACGATGGGCTGCTCACCGAAACGCGTGAGGACGTCGGCCAAATGTCCCATGTGCGCGTAGCTTCTGACGCCGCGCCAAATCAGCGCCAGCGGCTTTACTCGAACGCCCGTACCACCCCAACGCTCCAAAAAGTTCAGGCGATCGTAGTAGCCGTAGAGCGTGTCGGGCGGCAGGCTGAACATCCACAGGACTTGCCGCGACAGTTGCTCGCGCAGCCCTTCACGCAAGGTGCGTTCGTCCACCGCCCCCTCATTCAACAGCACTTGTCCGTGAAGCAACCGCCGCTCAGTTGCGATGGCCAGAGTCCGCTCGTAGACAGCGTCCGAAATCGCCTTCTGCTCCACGAGCACACGGCCCAGAAACAAAATTGGATCTTGGACCTTCGCCTTTGCGGGTCCACCGCCATCGAAATAGATGGCGTGTTTCTTCCCCGTCGGTTCTTCGAGTACGAGCGTCCCTGTTAGCAACCGATCGAGGCTGTAAACCAGCAAATGCCCGAGCGGAGTCGCTTCCAGAGAACCCTTGGCGGTGGGTGCTGCCTCTGTCATGGCGGAAGCGCTTCGAGCCTAGCACCGGCCGGCGCGCTTCGGCAGAACTTCTCGCTGTACCGCAGCAAGACCGCGGACATGGCGCGCGGCGTCCACTTTCGGTAGCGTTTTCGGATGCTCCGCGGGCACGTGTTGGTCGTCGACGATGAAACATCGATTCTGAACACGCTCAAGAAGGCACTATCTCTCGAGGGTTATCAAGTCGACCTGGCGGGTGGGATCAAGGTCGCCGAAGAACGACTCGCAAAGCAATCGTACGACGTAGTGCTACTGGACGTTGCATTACCCGACGGCGACGGTCTCGATTTATTGGGTCGGCTACGAGTCGCGGGCAACGACACGGCTGTGTTGATGATGAGCGGGCACGCAACGATCGACGCGGCTGTCCGCGCGACGAAGCTTGGCGCACTCGATTTTCTGGAGAAGCCGCTCTCGACCGATCGACTGCTCGTGATGCTCGAGAATGCCCTGCGACTCCTGCACGCCGAAGCCGAGGCGCGCGAGCTCCACGCCGAGGCCGGACACTTCGATGACTTGGTTGGGGACAGTCGCGTGATGCACGGCCTTCGCGAACGCGTGTTGCGCGCAGCGCGATCGAGCGCGAGCGTGCTCATCCGCGGCGAACGCGGAACGGGGAAGGAGCTCGTCGCACGCGCGATTCACCGCGCCTCGCCCCGTGCCAAAGCCACGCTGGAACGGCTGAACTGTGCGGCCGTACCGGCGGAATTGATAGAAAGTGAGCTCTTCGGGCACGAAGCCGGAGCGTTCACCGGAGCAACCAAGCAACGCCGCGGCAAGTTCGAACGCGCCAGCGGCGGCACGATCTTTCTCGACGAGGTCGGTGACATGCCGCTCGCCATGCAGGCCAAGTTACTGCGCGTGCTGCAGGAACAGGAGATCGAGCGCGTCGGCGGGAACAATACGTTCAAGATCGACGTGCGCGTCGTTGCTGCGACCAACAAGGACTTGACGGAAGCCTGCGCGAAAGGCGACTTCCGAGCTGATTTGTTTGACCGGCTGAACGTAGTACCGCTCGAGCTTCCGCCGTTGCGGGCGCGACGCGAGGACATTCCGGGACTTGCCGAGCACTTCTTGGTCGCGGCGCGCAAGGCCAACGCACGCCCCGCCATGACGCTCACGCCGTCGGCGATCAGCGCGTTGAGTCGCCACCCGTTTCCGGGCAACGTGCGCGAGCTCCGAAATCTGATGGAGCGCCTCGTCATCTTGAACCCCGACGATGCCGTCACGGCCGAAGACGTAGAGCGTTCAGTCGGGGCTAACGGAGTGCCCTCGAACGCCGGCTTGTACCAGCCTGGCGTGCCGTTCCGGGTGCTCTCCGAACAGGCGGAGCGCACCATCGTGGAAGAGGCCTTGGCTCATCACGGCGGACAAATGGCTGCGACCGCACGCGCCCTCGGTCTAGAGCGTAGTCATTTGTACAAGAAGGCTCGAGCGCTGGGCCTTCGCGGCGACAAGGACGACGAAACCGAAGGCTGACAGGACGAGCGTCTTCGATCTCGCGCGTCGCGCGGCGCTATCTCGGCAATGCGCCGAGTCGCGCGTTCTTTGGATCCAGACCACGCGCCTTGTCAGCATGCTTCTTCGCCTCGCGCCGATTGCCGGCGACGAGGTAAAGTTCGGCCATGCGCGCGTGCGCATCGGCAAGATCCTCTGCTGACCCCACGCACAGCGTCGCACTCTCCAGCTCGAACAACGCTCGCTCACGTTGCCCGGTTTTCGCGAGCGATTCGGCGAACAACACGTGCGTGACCAAACCCTCCACGTCAGCGTAAATCGCCGCCTCGCCGACCCTGACGGCTTCCTCGAAAGCACCGCTTTCGTTCAAGCGACGAAGCAATCTTTGATAAACCCTCGGCTCGTGTTGTTCGAGTTGAGCTAGCGCCCGGAGCGCGGCCAATTCAGCCGCTGAATCGCCGCGTTTTTCAGCCAAATCAGCCAACGCATACTCGGGGGCCGCTTGCGTCGGGTCGAGCTTGGCTGCCGCCTCGAGCGCAGCCAACGCGCCGGCCTCGTCATTCGAGCCGAGCGTCTGCGCCAAGAGCATCTCGACCGCGTAGCCGTCATGGCCGTCCGCGATCAGCGAGTGCGCGGCGGCAACCGTGTGCGCCGGATTCTCGTGCGCGGAAAGTTGTGCGTCGAGGAAGCGCGCGTCCGGTAATTTGGGATCGAGTGAGAGAGCCCGCGCGACCTCGATCTTTGCCTTGTCGTTTTGACCATGGCGCAGCAAAGCGAGGGCGTAGCTAGTGTGAGCCACCGCACTCTGCGGGCTGCGCTCGACCGCGTCCTCGACGAGTGCGACTGGCGCGCTCCGAGTATTGGGCACGAACTGCGTCGCGTAGCGAGCCAAGCGTTGCTCGGCGAAGGTTCGAAATTCCCGGTCCAACTCGTCAGGAGACTTGCCGAGCACGCTCTTCAGGACATCCGGCGTGCGGCGCCCGGTGCCCCACTGTCGCAACATTTCGTCGAGCTTGGACGTACCGTATGTCTGCGCCCACATGACGAGAATCTGGCTCGACGCATAGTATGCGGTTGCCACATCGCTCAACTCTTCGGCACGGGTGAAGGCGCGCGTCATGTTCGCAACTGCCGGCAGCCTACCCGCGCGTAACGCTTGATACAGATCCGGATCTTGCTCGCGCGCCCACTCGGGACGCGCGATGATCGTCTCGTACTCGGCGAGGCCCTCAGTGAACCAGCGCGGGACGTGACTCTTGGAAAGCTGAATATGAAATACGTGCGACAGCTCGTGCCACAGCGTCATACCCAAATTGAACGACTCGTTCTTTGGGCTCATCGCCGCGAGCGTTCGTCCGAAGCACACGCCTTGAATCGCCGTTTCTGGTAGCCCGCCCGTGCGAATGCCGAAGTTCTCGCGCTCCGCATACAGCTCCACGGAAATGGGTGTCTCCGGCGTAAAGTCATAGGACTTCACCATCTTCGCCCAGGCTCGACTGAGCAGCGCGGGCACGTAGCGTTCGAGAATCGCGCGCTCTTCTTTGTTGTAGCGAATCCGGAACGGCGGATGCTCTACCGTGACGTACTCACGCGGGATCGTCTTGTCGTACAGGTTGAGCGTGTTGAAGACCCGCACGTTGTAGGGATCGATGGCAAACGCGCGACTCAAAGCCGCGACGCCCCCGGCGTCGTCTCCGGCGCGGATCAGATTCAAGCCGAGCTCGCCGTACGCCACGCCGTCCTCACTGTCGAGCGCCACGGCGTCGCGCATCATGCGTACGATCTCGTCGTAGCGGTGCTCCCAATCTGCAAACTCCGACACGATGGAGTACAGCTTCGAATACTGCGGATTTATGGAAAACACGGCATTTTTTGCGGCTTCGACGGCGCTCGGGTCATCCGCCAGGAAACGCTCGGCCACGCGCAGACTGAGCAACTCCAAGTTGCCGGGCTCCGCCTGCAACCCTTCAGTGATGCGCTGCGCGGCAACGTCGAGGTCCTGATCACGCAGAGCGATACCGACCAAAATCGCATACGCCTCGCCTAGCTTTGGGTTCACCGCCAATGCGAGGCGCGCCAAGCGTTCCGCCTCATCGAAGTCGAGTGCCTGTGCCAGCTTTACCCGCGCGAGCAGCACGAGCGCCGCGGGCTGCGCCGGAGCTTTGGCTAGAATCTCGTTCAGCACCTCCTCCGCGTGACCGGGATCGTACTTTTCTAGGAACAAATCCGCTCGAAAAAGCAGCAGCTGTGTGTCGCCCGGTAGGACGCGCTCCGCCGCGTTGTAGGCATCATTCGCGTCACGCGGACTGCGCAGGAGCTGCGCGGCCCGCCCCACGAGCGAGAGTCCAACGCCGTCACGCTCGTTGATGCGGTCGTCATTGTAGGCGCTGACGAGCTTCATCAGCACTGGCTCCGCCTCGGCGCGCCGGCCCTCGCTCAGCAGCACGTCGCCGAGCTCGAGCTGAGCGGCCTGCGCGAGTGGGTCGCTCTCGAAGCGATGCAACATGAGCTCAGCGCCGTGAACGTCTCCTTGACGGCGTGCAGCACGTGCGCTCCATACCACTGCGCGAGCCCCGAAATTCGGCCCCGAGAGCAACGGTGAAAGCGTGCTTTGAGCCTCAGTGTAGCGCCCCGTCGTGACCAGTATTTGGCCGAGACCCAGGGCCGCCTCAGCGGCAAGCGGACCGCTTAGCAGCGCGCGGAAGTCGAGCTCGGCCTCCCTATACGCGCTCAGATCGAACAGCTGCTGCGCACGCGCCAAGCGGGCCGTTTCAGAGAGCTCGCCTAACTTCGACACGGCGCGACTCGCAACCGGCTGGCGTGCTTGCGGCGAGCCCGAGTGACAATTCGCAAGCAGTACAGTCAGCGTTGCGATCCGTGTCCAACCACGTGCCGTCATCTACCCAACATCATGGCCGAGTCGTGCGGGGGAGGCCACCGCGACTCATCTGATTCGACGCAGCTCGACGACCGCGCCGCGACCGATGCCGAGCGTCGCGGCCGCGTGCCCCTCCCGCGCTGCCAACTCGAGGCAACCGAACGAGCCGAAAAGCGCGAGAATGTCGCCTGGAGCCGCGTCGGCATAGGTTCCGAGGAGCGGGACACGACGACCCGCGACGCACACCTCGAAGGCGCCGGGTAACGGCGGTTCGAGCAAGTTCGTCAGCGCATTCCCGAA
>DATHOI010000692.1:0-8459 GCA_035485095.1 Polyangiaceae bacterium
CAAGCGCTATGGTGCCTCGCTCCCGACATGGTTGACCCGGCTTTGCTTCGCGATCGCGTGCTCGTCGGTCGCTACCGGCTGGATGAACGGCTGGGTGCCGGCGGAATGGGCTCTATTTGGCGAGCTCAGCACCTGGTTTTGGCGGCTCCAGTGGCCGTCAAGCTGATCGACCGCGAGGCCGTTCCGGACGAGGAGACGCTTGGGCGCTTCATGCGCGAGGCGCAGTCTGCCGCCACCCTGCGCAGCCCGCACGTCGTCCAGATCCTCGACTACGGGGTGGACGACAAGCTGCCGTTCATCGTGATGGAGCTGCTCGACGGCGAGAACTTGGCGCAGCGTTTGCGCCGCCTCGGTCGACTGCCGTCGGCGGACACCGCGCGCATCGTGACGCACATCGGCCGTGCCGTGGGTCGTGCCCACGAGGCGGGCATCGTGCACCGCGATCTGAAACCCGAGAATGTATTTTTGATTCGCAACGAGGACGAGGAGATCGCCAAAGTCCTCGACTTCGGCGTGGCCAAAGTATCCGTCGGCGCGCTCGGTCAAGTGGGTCAAGAGGGCACGCGTACGCGCACCGGGTCGATCCTCGGTACGCCGTACTACATGAGCCCGGAGCAAGCGCAGGGGAATAAGACCGTCGACCACCGCTCGGATCTGTGGTCGCTGGGTGTCATCGCGTTCGAGTGCTTGACCGGCAAGCGCCCATTTTACAGCGATGGGCTCGGCGATTTGGTCCTGCAAATCTGCATTCGCGACATCCCCATCCCGTCCGAGGTCGGCTCGGTGCCGCTCGGTTTCGATGCCTGGTTTGCTCGTGCCGTCGCGCGGGATCCCGAGGCGCGCTTTCAGTCCGCGCGTGAGCTCACCGACGCCCTGCGTGAGGTGCTGGGCGGCGAGGCGCGTGAAGTGCAGTGGACCGGCCCCGAGATCTCCGTGACCTCGCATGACGACGCGCCCAATTCGCAGGCGCGGACGCGCATCGATTCGCCGCCGGATTCGGCCGCGGCCACGGTCGTTGCGGACTCGAATTCTAGAATTCGACTGACCAGTGGCAGCATGCCGGCCGATCAGCATGCCGCGACCGTCGTCGCATCGAGCGCGGACGGCCCGCCATCCGCGCGCGCTGAAGTCGCCAAGACCTCCCGCCCGAACAGCGCCGTCATTGCGGAGCTCCTCGCTCACGTGGAATCCGAGCCGCCACGCAAGCGCTCGGGCGTGGGTCTGGTTCTGGCAGTGGCGGGCACCGCGCTCGCGATTGGGCTCGCTGCGGGCTTCGTATTCATCAAGAAAAATCCTAGATTGCGCCCCCTGCCCAGCGCCGAGCCGCCAGCGCATGAAGCTGCAGCCCCCCGCGTTCGGGCCAATAAGACGCCCGACCACGCTCAATCGGCACACGAAGAGCTGCCGGTGGCGAGCGCATCCGTGAAGGCCGCAGCGAGTGCTCATGCTGGCTCGGCCCCAGTTGCCTCGGTGCCTGCGGGCGCTGCCAAGCCGCCGACCTCGAGCACGGCCGCGGCTGCCGCCGCACCCGATGCTGGCTGGGTCAAGCCCGCCTGGGCCATTCCCGACGATGAGCCGCGTCGTGTTCGCACGGACGACGCGCGCGACGCCGGGAAATAGTCGCGCGCTATTGGCGCGGTGGGAGGATCGCCTCGAGGTCTTCGCTTTCGGGCAGCGTCGAGCTGACGATGTCGATCTGCGCCTTCTGCAGCTTGCCCGAAAGATCCACGTTCACGGCCTGCCAGCGCGTGTACGCGTCGAGCACCCAGATGCCGCTTTCGCGCGTGCCGTTACCAGACCAACCGTTGCCACCGAATGGTAGGTGAGCTTCCGCTCCAGTCGTGGAGTTGTTGATGCTGGTCATGCCAGCGCTGATCTCTTCCTTGAAGCGCAGCATGGCGAGCGCATTGCGCGTGTAGATCGCGCTCGACAAGCCGTAGGGCGTGCCGTTGGCGGCGGCCATCGCTTCGTCCAGGCCGTCGACTTCGACCAGATTGATGGTTGGCCCAAAGCACTCCTCTTGTGCGATGCGCATGGACATCTTGACCTGGTCGAAGATACGGGGAGCCGCGTACAAGCCGAGCGCCGCGTTCCCCGAGAAGCCCTCGGGCTCTTCACCGGGAAGGATGCGCCGGCCGTCGAGCAAGAGCTCGGCTCCGTCGTCCAGACCCGTCTCGCGCTGCGCGAGAAAGCCAGCCATGAAACGCTGATTGATCATCGGTCCGTAGTCGACGCTCGGGTTCGATGGGTCACCGATTTTGAGAGCGCGCGCTCGGCGCAGCAATTTCTCGCGCACCAAGGGCAGCACGTGGCGATCGACGATGATGTTGCCGGCGCTCGTACAACGTTGGCCAGCGGTGCCGAACGCGGCCCACAACGCGCCGTCGACGGCCAGCTCGACGTCAGCGTCCGCCAAAATCACCAGCGGATTCTTGCCGCCCAGCTCGAGTGACGGTTGCTGCAGATTTCGCCCGCAAACCTCGCCGATTTTGCGCCCTACCGCGGTGGACCCCGTGAAGGAGATCTTGTGCAGATTGCCCGCGTCGACCTGCTCGATCAGAAATTCGCCGGCCGCGCCCACGCCCGACCCATGCACCACGCTCAGCACACCGGCGGGTAAGCCCGCACGCTGCAACGCGCGCTGGAATAGCGCTGCCGTGCCCGGCGCGTCGTCCGAGGGTTTCCACACGACCGTATTGCCGCAGAGCAGCGCTGGGATGATCTTCCACGCCGGGACGGCGATTGGAAAGTTGCCCGCGGTGATCACACCCACGACGCCGAGCGGTCTGCGATAGGTGAAAAGCTCCTTGTCTACCAGCTCGCTTGGGACGGTTTGGCCGTACAGGCGCCGCCCTTCGCTTTGGAAGAAGGCTGCGGTGTCGATCGCTTCTTGCACACTGCCGCGGGCTTCTCGCAGCGGTTTGCCGATCTCGCGAGTCACGAAGCGCGCTAGCGTTTCTTTTTCTCGAGTGAGCAAGAAGACCAGGCGACCCAAGACTTCCGCGCGCTGCGGAGCCGGCGTGCGCGCCCAGGCCGGCGCCGCTGCCTTGGCCGCGAGACACGCCGCGCGCACTTCCTCGAGCGTGCTTTGCGGTGCCACCGAGACTAGGTCGTCATGGTTGGCTGGGTTCCGCCGCTCGAAGAGCGGTCCAGCGCTCGAGCGCGCTTTTCCCGCGTAAAAGTTACTCAGTAGGAGCGTGTGTGGAAATGGCGCGGACTGCTCGCGAGTCTGCATACCTTTCAGGGTGCGATCCTTCCTGCCACTCGGCAAGTCGCCGCGCGGGGCCGCCAAAACCCGCCAGCGTCGAGGAGAATTGAGCTAAAAGGCTAGCGTCAAGGACCGCCCAAACGATGAATTTTTCCGTGCTTACGTCTCCGCAATTGGTGATTGAGAACGTCACACCCAAGCTCGACGGAGGGAGATATCCGATCAAGCGCATGATCGGCAGCGTGCTCGAGGTCAGCGCCGACATTTTCAAAGATGGTCACGATTTGATCGCGGCGCGCATTCTGTATCGTCGACCGGGCGAGGCAGAATTTCGGGTCGCGCCCTTCAACTACCGCTTCGACCCGGATCGCTGGCACGGCACGTTCAAGGTCGATCAAATTGGGCTCTGGCAATACACGGTCGAAGCGTGGCCCGACCGTTTCGGTACGTGGCGCTCCGAGCTCGGCAAGCGACTGAACGCGGGCCAAGACGTGCGTCCTGAATTGCTCGAAGGCGCGAGCTTGCTCGTGCGGCTCGCCACGAAGCTCTCGGGCCCGGCGCAGCGCCGCATCGAGGAAGCAGCGAAGCGCTTGGCTGACTCAGCTGTGGCGCTCGAGGAGCGGCTCAAGGTCGCGTTTGCAGAGGACGTGTTCGAGCTCGTGCGTGCGCCGCTCTTCGCGGATGAAGCGTCGCGCCTGGAATCACCGCTCGAGGTGTACGTCGACCGCGCTGAGGCCTGCTTTTCTGCTTGGTACGAGCTGTTTCCGAGGTCGCAAGGGCGTGAGCCCGGCAAGCACGGCACCTTCGCCGACACCGCGCGCCGGCTGCCGGAGATCGCTGCGCTGGGTTTCGACGTCATCTATCTGCCGCCGATTCATCCGATCGGCGAGACGCATCGCAAGGGTAAAAATAACTCGCCGACCTGCGTCCCGGGCGACGTGGGCAGCCCTTGGGCGATCGGTGGCAAAGAGGGTGGGCACACCGCGGTCCATTCGGCACTCGGGACGCTCGCGGACTTCGACGCGCTGGTCAGCTCGGCCAACGACTTCGGCATCGAGGTCGCACTCGACTTCGCGCTCCAGTGCTCGCCCGACCACCCGTGGGTAAAGGAGCACCCGGAGTGGTTCTTCATTCGCCCGGATGGGAGCATCCGCTACGCCGAAAACCCACCCAAGAAGTACGAGGACATCTACCCGATCAACTTCTGGTGCAAGGACCGTCAGGGGTTGTGGAACGCGTGTCGCGACGCCGTACTCTTTTGGATCGCGCACGGGGTGACCATTTTCCGCGTCGATAACCCGCACACGAAGCCGCTGTCATTTTGGGAGTGGTTGATTCGCGACGTGCAGAGCAAGCACCCAGAGGCGATCTTCCTGTCCGAGTCCTTCACGCGACCGAAGCGCATGAAGAGCCTGGGCAAGCTCGGCTTCACACAGAGCTACACCTACTTCACTTGGAAAAACTCGGCTTGGGAGCTGCGGGACTACTTGACCGAGCTCACGCAAACCGAGATGTCGGAATACTATCGGCCGAATTTCTTCGCGAATACGCCGGATATTCTGCACGAATTCCTACAAACGGGCGGGCGGCCGGCGTTCCGACTACGGCTGCTGCTGGCAGCGACGCTTTCGCCGACCTACGGCATCTACAGCGGCTACGAGCTGTGCGAGAACACGCCCGTTCATCATGGCAGCGAAGAATACCTGGACTCCGAAAAATACGAGATCCGGGTGCGGGATTGGAACGCTCCCGGAAACATCAAGCAGGATATCAGCAAGCTCAATCGTATTCGCCGCGAAGAGCCCGCCCTACACGAGCTGACGAACTTGCGCTTTCTCAACACGGACTACGGCTCGATCTTGGCCTACAAGAAATCCGCGCCCGGAAATGATCTGATCATCGTCGTGAATCTCGACCCGCACGCCATGCACGAGACCATGGTCGAAGTCCCGATCGACGAGCTCGGCATCGGCAAGGACGAAGCTTACGAGATGTCCGATCTGTTGACGGGCGCACGCTACACTTGGCGCGGCGCGAAGAACTACGTGCGGCTCGATCCGGTGGAGCGCGTCGGTCACGTGTTCCGCGTCTCGAGGCTACCGTGACGGAGCGAGTCTGAGGGATGCGGACTCGGCCAGGTTCAGCGCACCCTCTGGGTGCCACGTGGGACGGTGAGGGCGTCAATTTCGCCGTGTTTTCCGGGCAAGCGACGGCAGTCGAGTTGTGCTTATTCGATTCGCCGACGGCCGACAAAGAGTCGATCCGCATCCCGCTGGTGCAGCGGACGAATCGCGTCTGGCACGTGTATTTGCCCGACGCGCGCCCCGGGCAGCTCTATGGCTACCGCGTGCAGGGCCCGTACGCGCCGGAGCAAGGTCAGCGCTTCAACCCCCACAAGCTCCTGATTGACCCGTATGCGAAAGCCATCGCTGGAAAGATCAGCAGTCCCGATGAGACGTTCGGCTACAAGCTCACCGATCCCAATCTCGATTTGACGTTCGATGAACGCGACAGCGCGGGCGTCGTACCGAAGAGTCTGGTGATCGAGAATGCGTTCACCTGGGGCGATGACCGACCCCCGAACGTGCCCTGGAGTCGCACGCTGATCTACGAGTGTCATGTCCGCGGCATGACCAAGCTGCATCCGGAGGTGCCCGGCAACTTGCGCGGTACGTATTTAGGCCTGGTTTCCGACCCGATTTTGGACCACTTGCGATTGCTCGGCGTCACGGCGGTCGAGCTCTTACCGATCCATCAAGCAGTGAGCGAACGCCGCTTGGTCGACCTCGGCCTATCGAACTATTGGGGCTACAATACGATTGGCTTTTTTGCGCCGGACCCTGCGTTCGCCACGGGCTTCATGGGCGAGCAAGTGCACGAGTTCAAGACGATGGTGAAGACGTTTCACCGCGCTGGGATCGAAGTGATCCTCGATGTCGTCTACAACCACACCGGCGAGGGCAATCAGCTCGGCCCGACTTTGTGTTTTCGCGGCTTCGACAATGCGGCGTACTACCGCTTGGTTCCGCACGAAGCGCGTCACCACGTCGATTTCACGGGCTGCGGCAACAGTATCAACGTGCTCCATCCGCGTTCGCTGCAATTGATCCTCGACAGCTTGCGCTACTGGGTGAGCGAGATGCACGTCGATGGCTTTCGCTTCGATCTCGCGCCCACGCTGGCCCGCGACCCATACGAGTTCGACGGCTTCTCGCGCTTCTTGGCGCTCGTGCAGCAAGACCCGATCTTGTGCAAAGTGAAGCTCATCGCGGAGCCCTGGGACGTAGGTCCCGGTGGCTATCGCTTGGGCGCGTTTCCGCCCGGTTGGGCGGAATGGAATGGCCGTTACCGCGACTGTATCCGGCGCTTTTGGCGCGCCGACGAAGGGCAGGTCCCCGAGCTTGCCTCACGGCTCTCCGGCTCGAGCGACATATTTCAAGGCAGTGACCGCGGTCCGTACGCGAGTATCAATTTCGTCACGTGTCACGATGGTTACTCGCTGCACGACCTCGTGAGTTACGAGCGCAAGCACAACGAGGCCAACGCCGAGGACAATCGCGACGGCGCTAACGACAACTGGAGTCGCAACTGGGGCACCGAAGGTGAAACCAAAGCGACGCAAGTGACGCGGCTCCGCGATCGCATGAAGAAGAATCTGCTTGCGACGCTGGCGTTCTCGCAAGGCGTCCCCATGATCAGCCACGGTGACGAGCTTGGGCGCACGCAGAACGGAAACAACAACGCGTACTGCCAGGACAATCCACTGTCATGGGTGAATTGGGATCTGGACGAACGCGCGCTCGATCTCTTGGCCTTCACGCGCGAAGTATTCCGCATCACGAAATCGAACCCGGTCTTCCGGCGTCACCGCTTCTTCGCCGGCGATCCGGTGAGCGACAAGGGCTTCAAAGACGTCATGTGGCTCCGTTCGGATGGGGCGGAAATGACGATCGAAGACTGGGGCACGGCGCGCAATCATTTGCTCGGCATGCTGATTCCTGGAGACGCCTCAGATGACGTCGACGAGCGTGGTCGGCCCAATCGCGGACAAACTTTGCTCCTCCTGCTCAACGCGAGCAATCGCGCTCGCCACTTCATGATGCCGACCGTGCCTGGAACTGGGCCTGCCAATGCGACCGGTCACTGGCAAGAAGTCATCAACACCGCCCAACAAACTCACCGCGTTCCCAAGGGTGGCGGAATCAATGTTGCGCCGCACTCTCTGGTGCTGCTTTGCTACGTGGTAGCCTGATGAATTACGCTTCCGTCCCGCCTTCTCCCGTCGATGCCTCCATCTCCACTCTGAGCGGTGATCCGGAGCTCTTGAAAGCGCTGCGTGACGACGCATCGCACAACCCGCACGCCGTGCTCGGGGCGCACCCGGCACGCTCTGGCGACTCGAGCGGCGTCGTGGTTCGCGCGTTTCACCCCGACGCCATTGCCTGTTCGCTGATCGTCGGCGCTGAGGCGCGGCCGATGCTGCACCTCGGTGGCGGCATATTCGCGACGTTCCTGGCGGATGCAAAAGTGCCGCTCGCATATCGCTTGCGCTTTGGCTTCGGCAACGGCTCGACCTGGGAGCGCGAGGATCCTTACCGCTTTCTGCCCAGCCTGGGCGAGTTGGACCTGCACCTGATCGGCGAAGGGACGCATCGCAAGCTGTGGACCGTGCTCGGTTCGCACGTGCGTGTGATGGACGGCGTGTCCGGTACGGCGTTCGCCGTTTGGGCGCCCAACGCCAAGCGCGTCAGCGTGGTCGGTGAATTCAACAATTGGGACGGCCGCTTGCTCCCGATGCGCTCGCTCGGGCCAACAGGCGTTTGGGAGCTGTTCGTGCCTGGCATCGGCGTCGGCACGCTGTACAAGTACGAGCTCAAGACCAAAGACGGCCTGCTTCGCATCAAGACCGACCCGCTCGCGATCGAGATGGAGGCCCCGCCGCTCACCGCGTCGCGCGTGGCGCGCTCGAGCTATGCATGGGGCGACGAGGCGTGGCTGAAAACGCGCGCCAAGAGCAACATTGGCCGCGAACCGGTGGTCATTTACGAGGTGCACCTCGGCTCCTGGGCGCGCGTCCCTGAAGAGGGCAATCGCTGGCTCAGCTACCGGGAGCTCGCCGTGCGTCTCGTCGAGCACGCAAAACGCCTCGGCTTCACGCACTTGGAGTTGATGCCCGTCGCCGAGCACGCCTTCTACCCATCTTGGGGCTATCAGGTTACCGGCTATTTTGCGCCCACGTCTCGGTACGGCT
>DATHOI010000693.1:0-9746 GCA_035485095.1 Polyangiaceae bacterium
GCAATAGCGAAGCGCTGCGGCGAGCAAGGTGCCCGACGAAGAGCCCGCCAAAATGCCCTCTTCTCTGAGCAGCGTGCGCGCGGTGACGAAGCTCTCTTCATCACCGATCGAGTAAGCTTTGTGCACGCGTGACAGATCGCAAATCGAGGGCACGAAGTCTTCCCCGACGCCCTCGACGAGCCAGGAGCCCGCGTTGCCGATTTTGCCGGTCGCGACGTAGTCCGCCAAAATCGAGCCCTTGGGATCGGCCAAGACGAGCTCGACGTGCGGTGCGACGCGCTCGAAGTAGCGACTGAAGCCGGTGAGCGTGCCACCCGAGCCGACACCGCACACCACCGCGTCCAACTTGCCGCCCATTTGCTGCCAAATTTCGGGAGCGGTGGTGGTCTCGTGCGCGAGCGGATTGGCGGGGTTCGCGAACTGATTGATGAAGTACGCGCCGAGCTCTTTGGCGATGCGTTCGGCGTAGTCTTGATAGTACTCGGGGTGACCCTTGCCGACATCCGAGCGCGTCATGCGCACCTCTGCGCCGAGCGCGCGCAAGTGATGCACTTTTTCTTGGCTCATCTTGTCCGGGATGACCAAGACCAGCTTGTAGCCCTTGCGAGCAGCGACGAGCGCCAGCCCGAGGCCGGTGTTGCCGGCGGTCGCTTCGACCAACGTGGCGCCCGGCCGAATCGCGCCGCTCTTTTCTGCGGCCTCGATCATCGAGAGCCCGATGCGATCTTTGATCGAGCCGCCTGGGTTGTGGTTCTCGAGCTTCACGAATAGCTCACACACGCCGGTGTTCATGCGGCTGATGCGCACGAGCGGCGTGTTGCCGATCAACGACAGCACATCGGGGAACGGAGGCTCGAGCTCGGGCATCGCAACGGCTCCTTTGGTGCGCCGAACGACGGCGCGGGCCGTCACTTCGACACGGATTGCTTCAGCGCGGACTCCAAATCTTGCCACAGATCAGCCACGTGTTCGATCCCGACCGAGAGGCGCACGAGCGAATCACTGATGCCGAGCGCTTGGCGATTGGTAGCTGGGATCGAGGCGTGGGTCATCAGAGCCGGATGTTCGGCCAAGGACTCGACCCCGCCGAGGCTCTCGGCGAGCGCAAAAATGCGCAGAGATTTGAGAAAGCGACGCGAGCCTTCGAGATCCGTGGCGAGCTCCACGGAGATCATCCCACCTGGGCCGGACATCTGTCGCGCGGCGAGCTCGTGCTGTGGGTGCGAGGAGAGCCCCGGATAGTGCACACGCGCCACGCCTGGGTGCTTCGCCAAGCGTGCCGCCAACTCCGACGCGCCTGCGACGTGCGCGCGCATGCGCACCGGTAAAGTCTTGATCCCACGCAGCACCAAATAGCAATCCATGGGGCTCGGCACCGCGCCGATCGCGTTTTGAAAGAACGGCAAGCGTTCGCACAGCTCCGCGTCGCTCGTGACCAACGCGCCGCCCACGACGTCCGAGTGGCCATTGATGTACTTGGTGGTGGAGTGCAAAACCACGGTCGCGCCCAAGGCCAAGGGCTGTTGCAGCACGGGCGATGCAAATGTGTTGTCGACCACGACGCGCACCCCGCGCGCCTTGGCGATCGCGCTGATCGCCGCGATGTCCGCCAATTTCAGGGTTGGATTGGTGGGCGTTTCGAACCACACGAAGCGCGTCGTGGGCGTGAAGGCCGCTTCGAGCTTCGCTAGATCCGTCAAATCGACGAAGCTCGATTCGATGCCGAACGGCTTCATCACTTTGTCGAACAGCCGAAACGTGCCGCCGTACACGTCGTCTCCAGAAACGACGTGATCGCCCGGTTTCAAGGTGTGAAGCAACGTCGTCGCGGCGGCGCAGCCGCTCGAGAACGCGAAGCCGCGCGCTCCGCCCTCGAGCGTCGCCAGCGCCGCTTCTAAATTCGCGCGCGTCGGATTGCCACTCCGCGAATAGTCGTATTTCAACGGCTTGCCCGGCTCGGGCTGGGCGAACGTGCTGGCCATGACGACCGGCGGCATGACCGCGCCGTGCGTCTCGTCGGGCTCGTAGCCCGCGTGAACCGCCAGAGTCTCGAAAGCGTAAGCGCGCGCGGGATCTTGCGTCATACGACGAAGCGTAGCGGCATCGGCGGTGCTACGCGAGCGCGCGCCGCACCGCGCCGCGCAGGAGCACCCCCAAAACAAAAAAGAAAAACCCGCGGAGCTCGAGAGCTCAGCGGGTTCCTTTGGTGTGTTTCGGAAATAGCCCGAATCAGGCGCGGGCTTGGGCTTTGGCCTTCGGCTTCTTCGCGGCGGGCGCTTCGGCGCCGTTCGCTTTGGCGCCGTTCGTGGCCTTGGCGCTCGAGCCGAGCAAGTCGGCGGCGAGCTTCTTGGCGCGGTCCGTCTTTTCCCAGGTGAACTCGCTGCGGCCGAAGTGACCGTAGCTCGACGTGGGTTGGTACACCGGGCGGAGCAAGTCCAGCTCTTCGATCAGCGCGCGCGGCCGCATGTCGAAGTTCTTCATGACGTACGCGGCGAGCGTCTCGTCGTCGATCTTGCCGGTGCCGAACGTTTGTACGTAGACGCCCATCGGCTGCGCGACGCCGATCGCGTACGCGACCTGCACTTCACAGCGCTTGGCGAGGCCGGCAGCGACGATGTTCTTGGCGACGTAGCGCGCGTAGTAGCACGCGGAGCGATCGACCTTCGATGGATCCTTCCCGCTGAACGCGCCGCCACCGTGACGGCCCATGCCGCCGTAGGTATCGACGATGATCTTGCGGCCAGTGAGGCCCGCGTCGCCGCACGGTCCGCCGACCACGAAGCGACCGGTCGGGTTGACGAAGTACTTGGTCTTGCTGTCGAGCAGGTGCTTCGGCAAAGCCTTCTTGATCACGAGCTCCATGATCGCCTCTTTCAAGGCCTTGTGCTTCACGTCGGGCCCGTGTTGCGTCGAGACGACGACGGTTTCGATGCGCTTCGGCACGTCGTTCTCGTACTCGACGGTGACTTGGCTCTTGCCGTCGGGGCGCAGGAAATCGACCGCGTTCTTCTTGCGTACGGCCGCGAGCTGCTTGGAGAGCTGGTGCGCGTACATGATCGGCGCCGGCATCAGCTCGGGCGTCTCGTCGCACGCGTAGCCGAACATCAAGCCCTGATCGCCGGCGCCCTGATCCTTGAATAGACCCTGGCCCTCGGTCACGCCTTGCGAAATATCCGGGGATTGCGGCTCGACCGCGATCAAGATGCCGCAGGTGTCGGCGTCGAAGCCGATGTCCGAGCTCGTGTAACCGATGTCTTTGATCGTTTTACGCGCGATCTTGCCGAAATCGATGCTGCTCTTGGTGGTGATCTCACCGGCGATCACGACGAAGCCCGTCTTGCACAGCGTCTCGCACGCGACGCGGCTGTATTTGTCGCCCGCGAGCGCGGCGTCGAGCACGGCGTCCGAAACGGCGTCGCAAACTTTGTCCGGGTGACCCTCGGTGACGGATTCGGACGTGAAGAGGTAGCTGCTCATCGTGACTCCATAGCGGGGGATCTCCCCGAAAGCATTGAGGGCAGGCGTCACTCGCCTGCCAGGCTGGGCATACGGTTTAGGCGTGTCGAAATCAGTACCCGAAACGCGCGGAACCTAGCAATGAAACCGGCCTACGGGAAGGGGCGCGCGGTGGGTCCAGCACGGGCTGTGAGTCGCGCTCTGTTTCGTGCGGAGACGCCCGAAAATACGGGGTTTTTCGCACTGCGCTCGACACAGTCTGAGCACGGCCGGCAAACTTGCCGCGGTATTTCCGGGCCTGGTCAGTGCGGGCGGCGGCGCTTTTGGAGCAGGGCGTCGAGCGTGCGAATGAGCTCTTCGGCGTCTGCGGGCTTGGTCAAATAGGCGTCCGCGCCGGCATCGTAACCGCGTACCGCGTCGATGCGCGCATCCTTGCTGGTGACCATCACGATGGGCACGTCGCGATAGTTCGGATCGGTGCGCAGCGCGCGCACGAGCTCATAGCCGTCTCGGTTCGGCATCATCACGTCGCTCGAGACCGCGTCGAAGCGTTGCTCTTTGGAGATGCGCAACGCCTGTTCACCGTCGAAGGCCGTCGTGACGTCGAAGCCGGCTTGGGTGAGCTCGCGCCGGATGGCTTCACGGATCACGTCGCTGTCCTCGGCGACCAACACGCGCGCGCGGTCGCTCCGCACCGCACGTGGCCGCGCCCGACTCGCGTTGGCTGGCTTCGTTGGCTCTTCTGCGCGCTGCGCGACGTCCAACAGATCGAGCACCAGCACCATGCGCTCACCCACGACGGCCGCCCCTGCGGCGCAGGGGGCCGAGGCGAGCATGGAACCCAGGGATTTTATGACGACTTCGTGACGACCGAGTACCTGTTGCACGCGCAAGCCGAGCTCCGCATTGCCCACGCTGACGACCACGACGCTGGTCGCTTCGGGGTCGCCGAGCGCGACGTTGTCCGCTAGGCCGAGCACTTCTCCGAGATCGAACACCGGAATCAAACGCTCGCCCACGCGCAAGCATAGGCCCGTGCCCAGGGGCTCGAGCTCACCTGGCTCGAGCGTTTGTGCGCTGACCACCGCGTCGAGCGGAATGGCGACGAGCTCGCCGCCGACGCGCGCCGTGAGCACCTGCGTGATCGCCAACGTGAGCGGCAAGCTCAGCTCGACGCTGGTGCCCTCGCCCACTTTGGATTCGAGGTTGATGTTGCCCTTCAGTTTCTGAATCGCGTCACGCACGACGTCCATGCCGACGCCCCGGCCCGACACGTCCGAAAGCTGCTCTGCGGTGGAAAAACCGGCGCGAAATATCAAATCGAGCGCGTCTTTGTCGCTCATTTCGTCGGCTTCGGCCTGGCTCAGGAGCTCCTTGCTGACGGCCTTCTTTTTCAGCTTGTTCGGATCGAGGCCGCGGCCGTCGTCGCTGATCGTAACCAGGATTTGCCCGCCGCGTTGGCTCGCGCTGAGACGCACTAGGCCTTCACGCGATTTGCCGGCGGCGGCGCGCTCTTCGGGCGGCTCGACGCCGTGGTCGACGGAATTGCGCACCAAGTGCAGCAGCGGATCTTCCAGCCGCTCGACCAGCACTTTGTCGAGCTCGGTGTCACCGCCCGAGAGCTCGACGTTCACTTCTTTGCCGAGCTTGTGGCTGAGCTCGCGCACCGTGCGTTGGTACTTGGTGAACAAGCGTGCGATGGGCACCATGCGCAGCTTCATCACCGTGTCGCGCAATTGTCCGACGGCGATGCCGAGCCCGCCGAGCCCGGAATCCATGTCGCTGAAGGTTTCACGCAGCACGCGCTCGGTGCGCTCCAAATCGTCCAAAATCTCGCGATTTTCAGGGGCAATGCTCGGGTGCAAGCTGATGATGTCGCTGCCCGATGCGAGCGCCCGTGGCACGTCGCGCAGATCACTCAGCTTCTTTCTGAGCTGCGCGACCTCGCGCACGACCATGCCTTGCACCTCCGCGGCGCTCGTCAATTTGCCGCGCGCGAGCACGATCTCGCCGACCAAGTTGAGCAAGCGATCGACCTTCTCGAAGTCGATGCGCAGCGTGCCTTGTCCGTCGCTCGCCGTCGCGCGAGCAGCCGGGGTCACGCCGTGTAAATCCGCTTGAGGATTTGGGTTGGGGGTGCTCCTGTTCGGCGCGGGGGCGCGGTTCGGATTCGCGAGGCGTTCGAGCAAGGGCGCGGTGTCCACGTCGATCAGCGCACCGGTGCGCGCTTTCTCGGTGATGCTGCGCATGGCGTCGAGGGCTTCGAGCAGCACGTCGATTAGCGGGCGATCGGCGGGACGTTTGCCGTCGCGCAGCTCGCCGATTAAGTCCTCCGCGCGGTGCGCAATGCGGTTCAATTTGGTCAGACCGGCGAACGCGCTCGAGCCTTTGAGCGTGTGCAAATCCCGGAAAACAGCGCTCACGAGCTCCTTGTCGCTGCCGCGCTGCTCGAGCTCCATCAAGCGCTCCGCGAGGCCCTCGGTGCGCTCCACGCACTCGTCGAGGAACGCGCCGATCATGTCTTCAGCAAGCCCCGGCACCCAGCGCGAATCGTCGGCCGATTCGGTCGTCGCGGGCGCGACGCTTTCTGGTGCCAACTCGTCGCGGAGCAGCGTGAAGCCCGTGGCGCCGCCTTCGAGCAGCGCGCGCGCCGTGCCCAAGAGCTCGGTTTCGTTGACGCGCGCGCCCGAGGCGTCGCTCACGCCCAACGCCGCGATGGAGCGCTCGAGCTCGCCAAGCGCGGCGCGCACGCGCGCGGGGTCGGGGTGCTCCGCTCGCGCGACTGCGCTCGCCAAAGCGCTCACGCCTTCGGCTCCGAGCAGGGCGGCGTCCACGGCGATGGGGGCGAGGGCGGCGATCAGCGCAGCGCGGCGCTCCGACGAATTCTGCGACTCGAGCGCGACCTTGGCAGCACCGAGCCGCGCCACCGAGAGCGACAAAAACAGCTCATAAAGCTCAGCCGAAGCTAGCGCCACGACGGGCCACGTTAGCACTCGCCCGCACCGAAAACGAACCCTCGCCCCCGCCACCCATCGCGAAGTTCGGCCCATCGCGAAGTTCGGCCCGCCCTGCACCGCGGTTTTCGTCGTGCGGCCAACACGGCCGCCATGCCAGCGGCCGCGAGGGCGCGAGGGCGCGAGGGCGCGAGGGCGCGAGGTGCGAGGGCGCGAGGTGCGAGGGCGCGAGGTGCGAGGCGCGAGGCGCGAGGCGGCAGCCGCGAGGCGCGAGCGCCAGAGCGGCGAGGCCGTTCCGCATTGCCAATCGAAGGTCGAATTCGACGTTCAATTTGCGGTCAGGAAGGCGCCTCGCTTCTAAGTTTCAAGTACTTAGCCGACTTTTCCGCCTCGCAGAGCGAAAAACGAAGGTCGAATACAACGATCAATTTGAGTTTGGATGGAGGGACGTTTGGAGATGCGGATTCGTGGCGGCGGGGCGTCGTTGCGGAGTGCGGGCCTCCTCGGTCGCGAGCGCCCACGGCGTAGGTGGCGCCGTGGGGTTCGCCGGGACCGCGATCCGAGTGGTGCGCGGCGTGGGTTGCCCGCGGGCGGATGCGGTGGGCGGGTGTCGTCATTGCCCACGCCCAAAAAACATGACGAGCGGACGCGATGGGCGCGACGCGATGGGCGCGACGCGATGGGCGCGATGCGAGGGGCGCGATGCGAGGGGCGCGATGCGATGGGCGCGGCGGTTATTCGCTGCTGGGGGATTTGATGAGCTTGCGGGCTTCTGTGCGTTTGAGGGTGACGCGCACGATTTGTTCTTTGCGGATGAGCGTGAGCTTGACGGTGGCGTCGACGTCGCCGGAGAGCGCGACGTGGATTTGGTGGTGGTTCATGGCGCGCACGTCGAGGCCGTCGATGAGTAGGATTTCGTCGCCATTTTCGACGCCCGCTTTGGCGGCGGCGAGTCCGGGCGGAGCGTCGCGCACGAAGAGGCGCCCGCTTTGATCGTCTTGCGCGATGACGGCGCCAATCGTGCCGCGTGGCGCCTCGCAAGCGCAGAGCGACACGACGAAACTGAGCAGACCGAGCAGCGTGCTGGCGCGCGCGAAGGCGCGCCGAGCGCCGCGCAAGTGCGTCTCAGGAGCGATAGTCCGCATTCACGTCCACGTAACCGTGGCCGAGATCGCTCGTCAAATAGGAGAATTCGCCCGGGCCGCTGCCCAGCCCCAGCTCGATGATGTAGCTCGGCCCCTTCAAGAACTCGGAGGCCGCTCGCTCGGCGTCCGCGCCGAGTGCCAAGCCATTCTTGACGATCTCGACGCCGCCGATGCTGATGCTGGCTTGATTCACGTCGAAGGCGACGCCTGCGCGGCCCGCGGCCGCAAACAACCGGCCCCAATTGGCGTCTTTGCCGTGCAGCGCGGTCTTCACGAGCAGGGACGTGGCGACGGTGGACGCGACGCGCTTGGCGTCCGCCTCGTTCGCGAGGCCGCGCACTTTGATCTCCGCGACGTGGTTGGCGCCTTCGCCGTCGGCGACCATGGAACGCGCGAGCTTGTCGCACACGCTGTGAAACGCGGGCAGAATCTCGGTTGCGGTCAGGCGAATGTTCGACGCGCCCGAGGCCAGCGCGATCACGCTGTCGTTCGTGCTGGTGTCGCCGTCGACGCTGCACGCGTTGAACGTCTTGTCTGACGCTTGAATCAAAGCGCTTTCCAGCTCTTCACGGTTGATCACCGCGTCCGTGAACAAGAACACGAGCATGGTGGCTTGCGGCGGGCCTACGTCGGGGTGAATCATGCCGGCGCCTTTGGCGATACCGAGCACGGAAACCGGGCCCTTTGCGCTCTCCACCTGCGCTTCGGCGATCTTCACCCAGCGATCCGTGGTGCAGATGGCTTGCGCGAAGACCTCATAACCCTCAGGAGTGATGCCCTTGGCCAGCTCCTTGGCCTTTGCGGTGATCTTCGCCGTGGGTAGCAGTTGGCCGATGACGCCAGTCGACGCGGGCAGCACTTCCGCCACCGGACAACCGATGGCGCGCGCGACGGCCTCCGTGGTTTCACGCGCGGCAGTGAGACCCGCTTCGCCCGTACACGCGTTGGCGCAGCCGGCGTTCACGAGGATGGCGCGTGCCAACCCGGAGCGCACGCGCTCCTCAGCGACGAGCACGGGTGCGGCGCGCACCAAGTTGCGCGTGAAGAGTGCCGCCACGACAGCGGGGCGGTCGGCAACGGCCAAGGCTGTGTCCACACGGCCGTCTTTGCGGATTCCCGCTGAGACCGCTGCGAACTGAAACCCTGCAATTGTCGAAGTCATCTGGGTCACGTACCTCCATACGGCAAACTCGCCGGCCGCCGATCCATAGCACCCCCAACCAGCATTTCCCGGCTAAATGCGGGGCGGTCACGGTCCCGGCACGCGACCGCGATTTGCCCCGCACAAGAGCCGCGGTTTCCTAAATCGCGAGGCCTTTCCAGCCCCCGGAAATCCCGGCCGAGAATCCTTGACTACCGGCGCTCCCCGCGTATTCTCCCGCGCCCACGCCGATTTAGCTCAGTGGTAGAGCAGCGGTTTCGTAAACCGCAGGTCTCGAGTTCAAGTCTCGAAATCGGCTCCACAAACTTCAACGAGTAGGGCTAGTTGTGAAGAGCAACTGGCTGAGGGGCTCGTTGGTCTTGGTATACAGGATATACCAAGGGGCCGGGACGACGTGGTTGAGGGAGCCACGACCGCATGAACGACGCTGATGAAAGCGACACGAGCCGCCAGAGGTGTCTGACGCTCGACGACCGACCGTTCCATCCCACCGTGGATAGAAGATGTCCCGTGAGCCTTCGGTGGGCCCAAGCCTTCTGCCTTCGCGCATCACGCGAGCCAGTCCTCGACTTGTTCGGTCATCGTACTGCTTCGGAGAGCACCTCTCGTCTGAGAACGAACTCGGGCGAATCCCACCATGCCTCGGATACCGATGTGATGAACTCAGGCGTATTTGCGCGAGTCATTTTGGTGAGGAGGTGGAAGGAACTGCGATACCGCTTTGGGCCGCAAGACCTCGTTCTACCCCGAAATGGCGTCGACCGGAAATGCCGCGGGGCGCGGCGAATCGCGGGTGCCGACCAAGGGGCGCGTCACTGGCGCGGGTCACTGGCGCGGGTCGCCCCCTATCTTGTGCGCCTCGTTCTTGTGCGCCTCGTTCTTGTGCGCCTCGTTGGCGTCCAGCCCCCGTCGAGTTCTCTTCGCATCATCACATATCGCCCTGCAGCGCCGAACCATCGGAACGCCGCTAGCACGGCATCGATGGCGCGGTGCATGCCGTCGTGGTCAAGTGGCAGCCGGTCGCCGTCG
>DATHOI010000694.1:0-7436 GCA_035485095.1 Polyangiaceae bacterium
CCGCCTGGTCGCTGGTGCTCTTGCTCTCGGTGGGCGGCGCCGGTTTCCAACTCCGACGGCTGTACGCTGGTCTCGAGCAGCGCGTCGCGCTGCGCACGGCCGAGCTTTCCAAGGCGCTCGCGGCTCTCTGGGGTGAAATGAAGCTGGCACGCAAGATTCAGGAGGCGCTCGTGCCGCCTCTGCCGCAGATCCTGAATTGCGACGTCGCTGCCTCCATGAAAGCGACCGAAGAGGTCGGTGGAGATTATTACGATGTAATCCACACGCCGGACGCGGAGTGGATTTTGATCGGTGACGTGTCGGGCCACGGTGTTCCGGCCGGCTTGATCATGATGATGTGCCAAACCGCCGTGCGTACGGTGTTGCAAAGCGATCCGACGATCATGCCGGACCGGCTGCTGACTCGCGTAAATAGCGTGCTCACGACCAACATTCGCCAGCTCGGTGAAGACAAGTACATGACCATCAGCGCGCTCCGGCGAGAGCGCGACGGCAGCGTCTTTTTCGCGGGCGCCCACCAAGATATCTTCATTTATCGGGCTGAAACGCAGCTCGTCGAGGTGCTCGAGACGCACGGCATTTGGCTCGGGCTGAAGGAGCACATCGGGCATTCGCTGTCCTCGGAGCGCTTCCAGCTCGCGCCGGGTGACGTGTTGCTCTTGCTGACGGACGGCATCACCGAGGCCGTCGGCAATGGCAAAATGTTCGATACCAGCGGCGTGCGGCGCGTGCTCGACCGAGCGCACGGCATGACCGCGCAACAAATTCTGGGCGCATTGTTCACGGATCTGGCCGACTTCGATCTGCGTGACGACGCGACCGTGCTGGTCATTCGTCAACTCGGTCCGGACGGCAAATCGACCGCGCCGAACGCGCTCACCGAAGCGCTCTCGCCCAGCGCGCAGTAGGCGCTGGGCCGTTCCCGTTACGGTGTGGGTGCGAGCGCGACGCCGCGGAAGGCGGTGTTGGGTGCGGCCGTGGCGAGCAGGGTCGGCGCGGCCGTGAGCGCACCCGCGAATCCACTCGAGTCGAGGAGGCTAACGAGCTCGCCGCCACCCGTAGCAGTGCTCCCGCCTTTGCGTGTTGCATACAGCGTTACGGTCGTGCCCGAAACGATCCCGGTCAGGCCGCGGTAGGCATCGCTCGCGGTGCCGATGGTGCCCTCCGCGGTCCAAGTCCCTCCCAGGCCGCCAACTAGACAGTACTTGGTCAGGCCAATGGAATCGTCTGCGACGTACACCGCGTCGAGGCCCGGCGTATTCGGATCGAGGTCCGCGAAAAAGAAGCCGTATGGGCTACCGGTGCTGGCAGGAATGCCTGGCAGGTTGCTGATGGTTTGTCCTGCGATCATCGGCAAGCCGGTGCCAATGGTCCCCAAACGCACGGCGGAGCCGGACGAATCCGAGACGAACAATTGACCACCGAAGATGGCGATTTGCCGCAAGTTGGTGACCGTGGTGCTGAGTTGCACGGACGTGCTGCTGCCGAGTGATGCGTAGTGCGCGCCACCCGCAGCGCCCGTGAGCCAGAAGTTGATGCCGTCGCTGCTGGCCGCAGAACGTGGGTTGTTGGCGTTTGCCGCGTCGGTCAGAGCTGTCGTGACGTCGAGGTTCCCGCTCGCGTCGAGCCGCGCGATCGTGCGAGGCGTCGAAGTCGATGACGTCCCTGCGAGGCTCGCGGTGGGAATTGCCGCGTCGTAGCCGGTCAGCACTAGATACCTTCCGTCTGCGGACCGCGTCATGAGGCCTTCCGAGGTAGCAGTGCCGCTCGCGATCAGGCGATGGTTTGCGCCGAGCGCCGTCGTGGGCAGCGCCGTGCTGCGCACGGGATCGCCGGACGCCGAGTATTCATCGGCAAATACCGGATTTCCCGAGCTGGCCAGGGCGCTCGAGCCATCACCTACGCGGTAGATCACGACATCGGTCGCGCCGCCCGCGCCACCGCTTGGAGCACCGCCAACGCTTGACGCGCCGCTCGCCCCCGTCGCGCCACCGCTTGGAACACCGCCAACGCTCGACGCACCGCTTGCACCGCCAACGTTTGCGCCGCTCGTGCCGCCGTTCGCGGCGCCCGCGACATTCGCCGCGCCGCTTGCACCGCCAACGTTTGCGGCTCCGGCAACATTCGCCGCGCCGCCGGTTCCCGCAACGCCGCTCACTCCGCCGGCTCCCGCCGGTCCGCCGCCATTGGTCCCGCCGCTGCCACTTGCGCCGCCGGCCCCGCCGCCGCTAGCTCCCGCGCCGCCCCCGGCACTCACCGCGGTGCACGAAATCATCACGCTTTCGGTGTCCGCGCAATTCGGCGCGCTGTCGCCGTCGGAGAGCGTCAGCGTGGCCGTCGCCATGCCCGGCGCGCCGCAGGTAAATACTGGGTTTTGCAGCGTGGGGTCGCTGAGCGTGCCGCCGACCGCGGTCCAGTGGTAGCTGAGCGGGGCCGGGCCTTGATCGCTATCGTGCGCTTGCGAGCTCAGCGCGACCGAGCTGCCGACGAACGCTTCGTCTGGATTGGCGCTGATGCCGTCGATCGAAGGACAGATATTCAGCGAGCCATTGAGCGAAATGCTGCCCGTGCGCGGAGCTTCGTGACACAAGAGATGAACGCTGACCGGAGTGGTTTGGTGAGCCGCGACGTTGAACGACGCTGACCCGCTGCACGTCGTGTTCCCGTCGCTCGAAGCGGCGCTGAGCGTGATCGAAAATCCCGTGCCCGTCGGGACCGGTCCAATCGTGGCGGCGATCGTCGTGCTGTCGCTCACGTCGATGTTGCCGGTCTTCGTGAATGCCGCGGGCCCGACGATCAGGTAGTTGACGCTGGCGACGTCGCTGCCCGGTGCGATTTGCAGAGCAAGCCCGATCGCGCTGCCTGTGTCGGTCGTCTCCGTACCGACCAGTGTTCGAGAATCACTCGAGCAGGCAATCGGGCCGGAGCAGAGTGCCAGCGCAGCGGCGGCTAGCAGTGGGGAGCTTGCAATTCTCTGGAGGCGCATGCGGTTCCTTTGGGCTCACTGGCTCGACCATTTTTCAGGCTCGTCGAGCCGGCAACCTTGCAAGCTGAGCGCCAGTCGAGCGATCGCCTGATTCGCCCTCGAAATTGCGCGGCGCGGCGCCATTTGGGCTCCGATTTTCGGAGCCATGCCACCGTTTTCGAAACGTCAGCGCGTCTTGCTTTTCTTGCGCGAGCGCTTGCCGAGCGCGAGCTCGCTGAGGACGTTGGCCGGCACCGACTCGTCCTCGGCCCAGCACACGATCGCGGGCTCCCAACCGACCTGCCAGGTTTCGGTCAGCCGGTCCGAGAGGAACGCGGCGTACAGCCGATCGAGGCTCAGTGACAACCGTTCCACGAGCGTCATGCGCTCCAAAAAGGCGTCGTCCGTTTCTTTGGTCAACACCGCGGGGATGGCGCCGCTCGCCACGGCGAAGCGCTGCGCGACGAGCACGCACGCAAAATCACGCTCCTCGTTTCTGAGCGCTAGGCGCGCGCGCACCGGAAATTTTTGCGAACGCACGGCTTCCCGCGCTTCCGCGCTGCCCGAGGGTTGCGCGCCACGCACGGTCACGCGCTCGTTCGGATCGATGTCGGACTGCAAGGTGAGGTGATTGTCCAGCCAAACGTCGTACTCACCGAGCTCACCGAGCGCGATGGGTTGATTGATGAGCTCCGCTCTGAGCCACAACCACAACAAAAATTCAGAGCCCAAGAAGCGAGTGCTCTCGACGCGAGCCAGCAGATCATCGCCTTCAGTTGCATCGGCTGTGTCGCGGGGCGTTTCTGCTGCGGCCGGCGGATGTTTATCGGCTGCCTTGCCGAGCCGCTTCCGACCGCTCGAAAAGCTCAGGGGCTCGACATCCTTCAGCGCACGCGCCAGCTCGCGAGACAGCCCGGCCCGCGTGGCGGCCGTGTACGGGCTGTCCTCGAGCAGCGGTAGCGCGAACGTCTTCTCGAACAGGGCACAAAAGTCGGCGAGCATTCGCTTGGAATGCCCGAAAAAGAGCACCGTGCCGGCGTCCAAGTGCCAGCACACGTCGATCGCCTTCGACGTGGGCAACACCTTTTTCCGCAAGCGCATCACGACACGCTCTTTGATTTCGAGCTTCTCGTTGCGGCTCAGCTTGCTCTTCTTCGAGCGTGAGAGGAGCCGCTGCTCCTCGTCTGCAATCTGGGATTTCAGCAGCGCGCCGGGGATCCGGTAACGGTCGACGCGAAACCCGAGCAGCACGTAGCTATCGTGAAAAATCTTTGCCGAGTCGAGCTCCAAGTCGAACGGCCGCTCCATGGCGCACCAGCCCGTTGCCTCGAGCGCCTCGTCGTCGGGCTTGAGCGGTTGAAAGACGCGCAACCGGGCAGCTTCCAAGAAACGCCGCCGTAGATCCTTCGGCAGTGCGCCTTGCGTAAAAAAGCGAGTAAAAGTGAGCGATCCGCTGCGGGCTCCCAAACGCGAGTCCTTCCTTTTTCTAGGCCCGGCTCGCAGAGCGCCTCTTCGGCGACCTCGGTCCGAGGTTTTAGGACTGGCTCTTAGCACTCCCAGCCGCGTGCGTGCGTGGGGATTGGCGAACGCGCCGATTTGATCGCATTCTCGGGGCTCGCTTGAAGAAGAAGAGAACCAGCGCCGAGCTCGTGTGCCCGTTCTGTGGTGAGGCCGAGGAGCTGTTCGTCGACCTGGGCGGCGGCGAGCACCAAACCTACACCGAGGACTGCGCGGTGTGCTGCCGGCCGCGCATCGTCCACGTGTCACCGGGGGCTTTCGAGGGCGACGTGTCGGTTTGGCTGGAGCGGGAAGAGTAGCCCACGACGCCGCGCGGCCGACTGCGCTACAACACGGGTCCTCATGGCCCTGACCGCAACCATCTACCACTTTCAAATCACGCTCTCCGACGTGGACCGCGGCGTGTATGAAGGCCTCGATTTGCGGGTTGCGCGCCACCCGTCGGAGACCATGCGCTATCTGATCACGCGCACGCTGGCCTATTGTTTGAGCTTCGAGGACGGCATCGCGTTCAGTAAAGGTGGTCTTTCGTCAGCTGATGAAGCGCCCGTCTCGGTGCGTGATGCGACGGGCGTGTTGCGCGCTTGGATCGACGTCGGCCAACCGTCGGCCGAGCGCTTGCACAAAGCGAGCAAGGCTGCTGGTCGCGTCGCGCTCTTCACTCACGTCGAGTTGCCGCTGCTGTTACGTGAGGCCAGTGCGCGGCCCATTCACCGCGTGGATCAGATCGAGGTGTGGCGTTTGGACAGCGCGTTCCTGGACGCGCTAGACACGAGGCTGTCGAAGAACGAGAAATTCGAGCTCGTGCGCACGGACGGCCAATTGTACGTGACGCTCGCGGGCGAGACGTTGAACGGCAGTCTGACTCAGTGCTCCCTGGTCGAAGCAGGCTGATTCAGCGCTGCTTGTGACGATCGCGTGACGGTGCGCTGAGCGGTCGAGTCAGCGTTTCGAACTCACGTTCACTGTGGCACTCTTCTGCCGAGTGACCAAACGCGAGCGTCTGTCCGATCGCGTGCTGCGCTTCGGGCGAGCATTGGTCGTCGGCAGTGGCGCTACGCTCGTCGACTTCTCGCTGTTCACGACCTGTATCCGCGTGGTCGGAATGACACCGACCGCCGCGCGACTGCCGGCGCTGTGCGCGGGTGCCTCGATTCAGTTCTTCGGCAATCGCAGCTTCACGTTTCGCGCCCAAGCCGGCAGCATCTCCCGACAAGCTCGCATCTTCGTGGGCGTCGAGCTCGGAACTCTGCTGATGAACTACTTCTTGTTCCGTTGGCTCGTCCCCCAAGCACACGGTGTCCCCCCCGAGCTCGTCAGCTTTTTGGGGACGTTCATCGTGTTCGTGACGTTCGCCTACCCCATGCGCAAGCTGGTGATCTTCAAGCTTCCGACTTGAGTGAGGGGCCACGTGGTGGACCGCTCGGGGCGCGTGCCACCTGTTTTTTCTCGGGCAAACCGCGCTGTGCTACGCGCTCGGCGCGGCGCCGCGCTCGAAAATATCGCAAATTGCCGGAGTTTATTGGGTCTCAACCAGAGATGGACGCACCACTGCTCCACAAGTGCTACGAGCGCCCGCAACATGGCTACGGTAGACTTCGCCGCTCTGCTCGGTCCCGCGCTCGGCGCTGCGATTCAGGAAAAAGGTTTCACGGAGCTGACGCAAGTTCAGAAGGCCGTGCTCGACCCTGCACTGGAGGGTCGAGACCTGCGCGTCACCTCCCAAACTGGTTCGGGCAAAACCGTCGCGATAGGCTTCGTGATTCGAGAGCTCGCGGCGCAGCCGAGCGCGCTGAAGGACAAGCTCGCGCACCCGCGAGCGTTGGTCATCGTGCCGACCCGCGAGCTGGCCAAGCAGGTCGTCCTGGAGCTCACTTGGCTGTTCGCTCCTATTTCGGCGAGGGTCGCCTCGGTCACCGGTGGCGCCGTGTATCGAGACGAATTGCGCGCGCTGGCTGCTGGCCCGTCAGTCGTCGTCGGCACGCCCGGGCGTATGCTCGATCATCTGAATCGCGGCTCGATCGTGCCAAGTGAGGTCGCAGCTGTCGTACTCGATGAAGCGGACCGCATGCTCGATTTGGGTTTTCGCGAAGAGCTCGAAGCGATCCTAGCAACGACGCCCAGCGAGCGCCGCACACACCTCGTCTCCGCCACGTTCCCGCGCGACGTCGAGGCGCTCGCCAATAGCGTGCAAAAGAACCCCGCGCGCGTCGAGGGGACTCGGCTCGGTGTCGCCAACGTAGACATCGATCACGTGCTGCATGTCGTCGAGCCGCGGCAACGCCTGGATGCGGTCGTCAATCTGCTGCTCGCGAGCCCGGAAGCGCAGACGCTGATTTTCGCACGCACGCGCGCCGACGTTGCGGACGTCGCCGAACGCCTGTCAGAGGCTGGATTTGCGGTCAATGCGCTGTCCGGGGAAATGGACCAACGCGAGCGCGACCGCGCGCTCAGCGCCTTTCGGCGCGCCGATCAGCGCGTGCTCGTGGCCACCGACGTGGCGGCGCGCGGCATCGACGTGCAGGACATCACGCTCGTCATTCACCTCGAGCCACCGACCGACCCCGATAGCTACACGCACCGCAGCGGTCGTACGGGGCGCGCGGGGCGCAAGGGTCGGAGCGTGCTGCTCGTGAGCCCGTCGGCCGTGAACAAGACGCTGATGCTGCTCAAGCGAGCCAAGGTCGTCGCCCGCACTGAGCCAGTGCCGAGCGCTCTGGAAATTCGAAAAAATAGCGATCAGCGTTTGTTCGAGATCCTGACCCGTGAGGAGGAGGAACCTGCGCAGATCTCCGATCGTCAAAAGGAGCTCGCCGAGCGGTTGGCCGCGCGCGAGGACAACGCGCGCACGATCTCGCGCTTGTTGGCGCTCGCTCGCTTTTCGGGCCCCACCGAGCCGCGTGAGATTCGGCGCTTGGATCAAGGACGCGACCACAAGGCACCGCGCGACAAC
>DATHOI010000695.1:0-7712 GCA_035485095.1 Polyangiaceae bacterium
CTGTCTTCCGTCGGCGCGGGCGGCGGCTGGCTTGCGCCGGCTTTCAGCGCACCGAGCTTGTCCTTGAACACGTCCCCGAGGGTCGCGTTCTTGCCGGTCGACTCACGCTTGAGCACTTGAATGTGCTCGGCCTCGACGCTCTCGCCGGGCTTGCGCATGGTCAGGGTCAAACGACGGTCGACGGTGTCGATGTTCTGGACTTCGGCTTTGACCTTCATGCCAGGCGTGAGCTCGGTGTTTGCCGGGATCTCGTTGGACGGGATCATGCCTTCGATGCCCTCGGTGATGCGGATGAACGCGCCGTACTCGGGGACGCTGAGCACGACTGCATCTTCCACGACCGTGCCGGGCTTGTACTTGTTGAACAGATCCGGCCACGGATCGTCCCAGAGCTGCTTGACGCCGAGGCTGACCTTCTTCTCGTCATGGTTGATCGAGAGGATGATGGCTTCGACATCGTCGCCCTTGTTGTACAGGTCGGCGGGGTTGTTGACCTTGACGGTCCAGCTGAGGTCGGTCTTGTGAACCATGCCGTCCACGCCGTCCTCGATGCCGACGAATACGCCGTAATCGGTGAGCGAGCGGACCTTGCCGCCGATCTTGTCGCCCGGCTTGTACTTGTCGGTGAAGAGCGTCCAGGGATCGGGCTCGAGTTGCTTGAGACCGAGGCTGATGCGCTTGGCGCGCGAATCGACCTCGAGCACCTGGCACTCGACCTCGGCACCCATTTCCAGGAGCTTCGACGGGTGCTTGACCTTCTTGGTCCAGCTCATCTCGCTCACGTGGATCAGGCCTTCGACGCCCGGCTCGAGCTCTACGAACGCGCCGTAGTCGGTCAAGCTCATGACCTTGCCGCGCACGCGCTTACCGAGCGGATACGCCTCTTCGACGTGGTTCCACGGGTCCTCTTGGGTCTGCTTCATGCCCAAGCTGACGCGCTCGGTCTCAGCGTTGTACTTGAGCACCTTGACGGTGACCTCGTCGCCAACCTTGAACACTTCGCTCGGGTGATTGACGCGACCCCAGGACATGTCCGTGATGTGGAGCAAGCCGTCGATACCGCCGAGATCGACGAACGCGCCGTACTCGGTGAGGTTCTTGATCGTGCCCGTGACCGTCATGCCCTCTTCCAGGGTCTGCAAGGTCTTTTGCTTCATCTCGTCGCGCTCGCGCTCGAGGAGCACGCGCCGCGAAAGCACGATATTGCCGCGCTTCTTGTTGAACTTGATGACCTTGAACTCGTACGTCTGGCCGATCAATTTCTCGAGATTGCGGATCGGGCGCAGATCCACCTGCGAGCCGGGCAAGAATGCCTTTACGCCGCCGCGGATGGTCACGGACAAACCGCCCTTCACGCGTTGGCTGATGGTGCCTTCGATGATCTCGTCACGTTCGCACGCGCTCGAGATCTCGTCCCACACCTTCATCTTGTCGGCCTTCTCCTTGGACAAGGAGATCAGGCCGTCGTCGCTCTCGCGACTCTCGATGAATACGTCGACCTTGTCGCCGACCTTGATTGCGAACGTGCCGTCAGCGCCGACGAACTCGCTCTTGCTGATGACGCCTTCGCTCTTCCCGCCGATATCTACGATGACGGAGTCATGGTGCACTTGCACGATGGTTCCGCTAACGATCTGCCCTTCACCTCCTATCTCCACTCCTGCGCTTGCTTCGGTCGCTTCGAAGAGCGCGGCAAAGCCGGAGAGGGAAGTTGTGTCAGGGGTTGCGGGTTGAAGTTGGGTCATGGATTGAAACACTGCCTCCTAAATTGGGACGCTCGCGCAAGGCCTCTGCGTCCTTGCCAAAGTGCGGGTGCACAAATAAGCAGGGCCTCGCGTCGGACGCGCTCAGGTAGCGCACGGGTTCGGTCGCGTCAAACGCAAAAACCGGACCGCAGGCCCCGTCGCCGAGCCGACGGGCGAAGAGTCCTTCGAAAAACGCATACTGAGTTTAAGGCCGCTGAGCTGAGCGCGCAAACTGGGCCTCCAGCAAAGTGCCGAGCCAAGCCGCACCGGCGTCGATTTCCGGGCGCTGCCAGGATAGACGCACGCTGGCCTCGTCTGGTGCGCGCGGCTGAATCCGGGCCTGTTCCAGCGGTCGCTCCGCTAGCGAGGTGCGCGGAGCGGCCGCCCCCAGTGTGGCGAAAGCGCGGGCGATCGCCGCGGGGTCAGCTGTCACCCCAGCCCGTAGTCGGACGGCTACGTCGACATCCATCGTCTGGCCCAGCTCGATGGAACCGGAAACGCGCTCGAAGTCGCCAAACCCTGGCGGAACCGGGGCTCGCACCAAGAGCGAGAAGCCGCCTGCCCCCTCGGGAGGCAGGCCGAGCGTCAGGTACGCCGCGCTCCCGGCGAGCGCCGCGCGCAAGTGGCTGGCGTCAGAAGCCACGATCAGGGCGCCGTCGCCAGCCTGACCGAGCGCCGGACCGCCTTCGACCTGGAGCACGCCGTTGCTCAGGGTCGCTCGAGTGTCCTCCTCTTTTAGCGTCGTCTCGAGGCCTTCGATCAGCCCGCTCTTCGGGAATTTGCCGCCGAATACCACTACCCAGCCCGAATCTGCGACGCCCAGCACGATCTCACGCAGGTCTCGTCCGAGCTCGACGCCAGTGTGCGCTCGGAAGCGATCGTGGCGCGACTTGAGACCCGCCGGGCCATGCATCCCCTGATCGAACAGCGGCAGTAGGTGACCACTCACGGACTCCGAAATCAGGACCGTCTCGACGTCGATGCGCGCAGCGAGCACCGTGTCGTCAGGCAGATGACGCGCGGCCACTCGGCCGTACGCGACGTACTTGAAATAGATCAGGATCCCGCCCACGAACGCCAACGCTAAGGAAAGGCCAAAGACCGCGAACACCGGCCGATGACCACGCCCGACGCGGACCCTGAGCTCGGATTCTTCGGTCATAGCCTCGATCGCGTTCACGGCGCAGAACGTAGTGCTCGGCTCGGCACGCCGCAATCGCGCTCGTTAGCGCTCACCACGCGCAGCCCGAACCTCGGCAATTGACGAGCTCGGACAACTCGTCGCGAGCGAGCGAGAGCCGCAACGTGACGAACTCAGCAGCGCTGGAAACGTCGATCCGCGTCACGAGCTTTGACAGCCGCCCCGGCGCGCTCTTGAGCGCGTCTCGCACATCCGTCAGCGCGTGCTCGACGCGCGTCGCCGCGCTGCTGTCCTCGAATTTCAGGCTCACCGACGCATCCACGCCAACACTCGTCAGATCCGCGGTCAGCTCGCAACGCTCGGCCGTCCGCGCCAGGCGCTCCAGCGAAGGCGCGAGGTCGAACAACTCCGGAGGCAGCGCGCGCGGCCGCAACACCGCCGACAGCGTGCCCTTTTCGGGGGGCTCCAACGGCGGGGCCCCCCGCCGCTCTTCGAGCGAACGCTCCACGCTGTCGATCTCTGCTTCGCTCAAACTGACCAGTAAATCGTCGGCGCGAGTGTAGAAGCGAGCGGGTGCAGAGCGCGCCTTCGGGTGGGCGCGATCGTAACGACGAAACGCCGCTCCGAGCTCGATGGGCGCGGCGAAGGGCGGCGTGCTCGCCACGCCATGCGGGTCGAAATTCGGAAAATGCCCGACCATCACCAGCACCGTGTCGGCTGCTTCGAGACCTGCCGTTGGCCGCACGCCGAGCCACAGCGTGTCGGTCTGGCCTAGCGCGCGGAGCAGCAGAGCGTCAGTGGCTTGGTCCGCGCCATGTAGGCTATGTACGGCTTGCTCGGCAATATTTGCCATGGCGGGCGCGCCGAGCGTGTCACGGATACGGTGTAAATCGAGGCGCACTACCAGATCGAGATCCCCGGGCATCGCATCCAATGGCTGCGCAACGCTCGGCGCCGCCGGCGGCGGACCAATATGATCTCGGCTGCAGCCACCGAGCAGCGCCGCGAAGAACATGGCGTCGCAAGCCCAGCGGGCTGCCGCGAGCCCGAGCCTGCGCTTCATCCGCGCTCGCTTAGCTCCGCTTCCACTTCGCGCACGCGGGCCACGATGCGCGCCACGACCTGATCGATCGACAGCACCGAGCTGTCGATCTTCAAGGCATCGGAAGCTTGCTTGAGCGGCGCAATCGGGCGCGTGCTGTCGCGCTGATCCCGTTCCGCAACCTCGCGCCTCACTTCATCGAATTCTGCTGCCGTACCACGAGCGAGTAGCTCGTCGAGACGCCGCTGGGCGCGCACGTCGACGCTCGCCGTGAGAAAAAACTTAGCCTCCGCATTCGGGAAAACGATGGTCCCGATGTCGCGCCCCTCGAGCACGACGCCACCCTGAGCGCCCGCGGCCCGTTGCATGTCGAGCAATGCTTCACGCACCGCCGGCACGGCCGACACCTTGCTCGCACCCTGGCTCACGCTTGGCTCGCGAATGGCCAGAGAGACGTCCTCACCGCGCAAGCGCACCGCAACGCCGCCGCCCGCTTGCGTGCCAAGCTCGACAGCGTGGTCATCCACGAGCGCGAAGGCGAGTGCACTGAGCGCCGAGCCGTCGTCCCACGAAACTCCCGCACGAAGCGCCGCTAGCGCGACCGCGCGGTAGAGGGCGCCCGTATCCACGAGTAAATAGCCGAGCTCGCTCGCCACGCGCTTCGTCACCGTCGACTTCCCTGCCCCTGCCGGTCCGTCGATGGCCACCACGGGTCGCCTCACCGCTGCACCTCGATGTCCGCGCCGAGCGCGCGCAGCGTGCCGATGAAACGCGGAAAGCTCACCGCCAAACAATCGACATCGTCGACGATTGTCTCGCCGTCGGCGACTAGGCCCAGCACGGCGGCGGTCATCGCCAGGCGATGATCGCCGCCACTCGCCACTTGCGCCGCTCGCAGTGGCCGATCGGCTTGTCCTTCGATCACGAGGCCGTCTGGGCGGGCGCTAGCCTGAACCCCGAACGCGCGCAGAAGCTCAGTGAGCGCGACCACGCGATCCGGCTCGTCCTCGCGCAGCTCGGCGACCTCACTGATCTCGGTGACTCCGCGCGCTCGCGCAGCCAAGGCACAAATGACCGGGATTTCATCCAGTGCGCGGAGCGCGACCTCGCCGCCCACGCGCGTCCCACGCAAAACCGAGCCGACGACGTTCACCTCGCCCCATGGCTCGCCCAAGGAATCTCCCTTCGGAGTGATACCCATGCGCCCCCCGAACGCGCGGATCACCTCCAAAATTCCGGCTCGCGTGGGATTGAGCCCGGTGCGGCGCGTGGAGACGTTGGACCCCGGCACGAGCTCGGCAGCGACCAACACGAACGCTGCTGCCGAGATGTCCCCTGGCAAATCCACCTCGAAGCCACGAATCGCCAACGGATCAGCTGGCGGATGCAAGCTCACCATGGAACCGGCCGTCTGAATTGGCATACCGAGCTCGCTCATCAGACGCTCGGTGTGATCGCGCGATACCATTGGCTCGAAGATCACGGTCGGCCCTGCCGCAAACAACCCAGAAAAGAGCAGCGCGCCCTTGGCATGGTCATTCGGAGCGGTCATGGCGTATTCAATCGCGCTCAGACGCTGGCCACGCTCGAGACCGGCGATGTCCAGAGGTAAGGCCTGATCCTCGGAGTCGACAGCGCACAGCGCGCCGACGATGCGTGCGCCTCGCTGCACGAGCGGATCCATTACCGCCTTCATGCGCCGGCGCGAGAGCTTCACGCTGCCCACCAATCGCGACGCGAAGGGCTGCGCCGAAAGCACGCCGGTCAGGAGGCGAGCAGTCGTCGGCGAATGACCACAATCGAGCTCTTTTTCCGGTGCTTTGAGGCCGGCAAGGCCAACCCCTCGAAGCCGTACCGTGCCCTTCTGGTCGTCCTCGTAGCGCACGCCGAGCGCCCCGAGTGCGCGCAGAGTGCCCAAGTTGTCATTGCCGTAGGCGAAGCCACGGAGCTCACACGGGCCGTTCGATAGCGCCGCCAAGATCAGCGCGCGGTGGGTGATGCTCCGGTCGCTCGGGACCGGCACGCTGCCTTCGAGCGGGCTCTTCTGCGGGCGAACGACGAGACGCGCGAGAGTCATGGGTTGCTCGCCAGGGGCTTGGCCAAATAATCGGGCAGCTTGTCGAGCAACGCGCCAACTGCCGCGGCGTCCAGCCCCATCACGAACGCCGCCTCCTTGCCTTTGGCTTCGGCTTCGAGCTTGCGCACTGGCTGCGGGATCCCGATCAGGGCTAGCAGGGGCGCGTACGAGCTCAGCTTCTGCGAGAGACCCTGCACGTTTTGCGCGCCCAATGTGGCGCCCGCTTCGTCTCCGTAGACGAGCGTGCCAGCCAAGTTCAGGCCTGGATCGGCGAAGTTGCCGACGAATGCCAAGGTTTCGAGCCCGTTCAGAAACGCCAAATTGCTACTCGCGGCCTGCGGAATCGGCTGCGCTCGCAAATCCGCACCCGCGACGATCGGCGCTGATTCATCGGCCAAAAGCTTGTCCATCCAAGGTAGGGTTTGGCGGCGCACGCGAGCCTCGTGGATGCGATCCAGCGCGCGACGGATCCCGGTGTCGTTGCCGAACAGCGCGCTGTGGTCGGTGAGCATACAGAAACCAAAGCCCGCCGCGGTGAACAGTGTACGCCCGGCGTAGGCACGCTTGGCGATCGGTACGCCCTGCGCAGTTCTGTCGACGCCGTTCACGGCCGCTTCGATCTTTGCTTTGTCGAACACACCCGTTGCGACGCCCGAGAGATCAGCGCCCTGCATCGAATAAAATCCGATGTACAGGTGCGTCAGGTCGCGAGTTGGCTCGAACCCCGCGGACGCTGGTACCGGCAAGCGCGTCTGCAAAATAGCCTGAACTTTGGCTCCAAATGGCGACGCGAAGAGCTGCTTGGTGTCGATCGACGCAATCCCAACCACACCGCCTGGCAGTAGCGCCAGCGGCGCCTTATCGATGTCGGCCGAGCTGAGCTGCTTGTCGGCTCCGGTTTGGACGATCACGTCTTGTGTCGTCGAGCAGCCCGCCAACGCAACGACCGCAAGCGACGCGGCCAATGCGAGCGCCGCGAGTCGCGGCACACTCATGCGAGCACCTCTGCCAGCGCAGTGAGGAAACGCTCGTTTTCAGCCGGCTTCCCGACCGTCACGCGCAAGCTGGTCGGCAAGCTCGCGAACGGGCGGACGATCACGCCTTTCTTGAGCAGCGCGTCGTAGCTTTCACGGCCGTTGCGCTTGACGTCTACGAGCAGGAAGTTGCCCTGACTTGGTGCGACAGCCAGGCCCAGCGCGGACAAGCGCGCGCTGACGCGCTCGCGCTCGGAGCCATTGAGCTCACGGCTGTGACGAACGTGCTCGGTGTCGTCGAGCGCGGCGATCGCCGCAGCCTGCGCCACGCTGCTCACATTGAACGGCGCCCGCACGCGATTCATGTACGAAATAAGGTTCGGCGCCGCGATGCCGTAGCCCACGCGGAGCCCAGCCAAACCGTAGATCTTGGAAAAGGTCCGACATATGATCAACCGCTCGCGCTCGCCGCGCAAAGTGAGGCTATCTGGGAAGTCGCTGGCGGTCGCGTACTCGATATACGCCTCGTCCATCAGCACGATGACCTCGGACGGCACCGCGCGCAAAAAACGACGGAGCGCAGCCAACCCCACGTGCGTACCCGTCGGGTTGTTCGGATTGCCGACGAAAATGAGGCGTGTGCGCGAGGTCACCGCCGCGGCCATGGCCTCCAAGTCATGCGTCAAATCCCGAACTGGCACGGCCGTAAACGGCACGCCGTGTGCGAGCGCCG
>DATHOI010000696.1:0-3461 GCA_035485095.1 Polyangiaceae bacterium
AGCGTACCGGTTTCGTCTGGCACGCTTACCTCGATGGCATCGCGCCCGGCCAAATGTATGCGTATCGCGTGCACGGGCCGTACGATCCGGAGCGCGGGCTGCGCTTCAACCCGAAGGTGCGGCTGATCGATCCGTACGCGAAGGCGCTCTCCGGTCTCCACGATTGGGGGGCCGGCTCCTTCGCCTACAACGTGGGCGGCGAGCAAGAGGACTTGGACATTGGCAGCGCAGAGGCAGACGGCGCCCCGCTGTCCATAGTCGTGAACCCCGATTTCGATTGGGGCACGGAGAGAAGCCCGAACCTGCCCTTTCACGAGCTCATCGTGTACGAGGCGCACGTGCGCGGCCTGACCATGCAGCACCCCGAGCTGCCGGAAGAGCTCCGCGGCACGTACCTAGGCATGTGTCACCCGGCGATCGTGAACTACCTGAAGGATTTAGGCATCACCGCGATCGAGCTCATGCCGGTGCATGCCTTCGTCGACGACCAATTTCTACTCGAGCGCGGCCTCAGGAATTATTGGGGCTACAACACGATCAATTTCTTCGCGCCCGATCCGCGGTTTCGCGCCGGCAAAGACCTCGGCAGTGAAGTGAACCAATTCAAGCAATTGGTCAAAGTCATGCATGCGGCCGGCATCGAGGTGATTCTCGACGTCGTCTACAACCACACCGCGGAAGGCAATCACCTCGGCCCGACCATGTCATTTCGAGGGATCGACAACCCGACCTACTATCGCTTGGCCGACGACAAGCGTTACTGCGTGGACTTCACGGGCACTGGCAATACGCTGAACGTCCGCCACCCGCAGACCCTGCAATTGATGATGGATTCGCTCCGCTATTGGGTGACCGACATGCACGTCGACGGCTTCCGCTTCGACCTCGCAGCGGCGCTGGCCCGCTCTCTACACGACGTGGACCAGCTCTCGAGCTTCTTCATGCTGATCCATCAAGATCCGACGCTCAGCCAGATCAAGATGATTGCAGAGCCCTGGGACGTTGGTCCAGGCGGCTATCAAGTGGGCAATTTTCCGACGCGCTGGGCGGAATGGAACGGGCGCTACCGCGACGCAATGCGGGCATTTTGGCGTGGCGACGGCAGCTCGGCGTCCGAGCTCGCCTATCGCCTCACCGGCAGCAGCGATCTGTACGAGAACGACGGGCGGAACCCGTACATGAGCATCAACTTCGTGACAGCGCACGACGGCTTCACGCTCGCTGATCTCGTTTCGTACTCGGAAAAGCACAATGAAGCCAACGGCGAGGACAACCGCGACGGCAACGACCACAATCTATCGTTCAACTGCGGCGTCGAGGGCCCAACGAGCGACCCGAACATCAGCGCGCTGCGCCTGAAACAGCAGCGCAACCTCTTAGCCACCCTGCTGCTCTCGCAAGGCACGCCGATGATCCTGCATGGCGATGAACGCGGGCGCACGCAACGAGGCAACAACAACGGCTATTGTCAAGACAACCCGCTGAGCTTCCTCGATTGGCAGCTCGATGACGAGCGGCGAGCCCTGCTCAATTTCACCAAGAAATTGACCGCGCTACGCCGCAGTCACCCGGTGCTGCGGCGCTCCACGTTCTTCAAGGGACGCCCGCTGCGCGGCTCGAACGTGAGCGACATCTCCTGGCTACGCCACGACGGCGAAGGCATGACGGATGATGATTGGAGCAATTCAGAGACGCGCTCCCTAGGCGTATTTCTAGCCGGAAACGGGCTGGAAGACGTGGACGACGACGGCAACGAGTTGTGCGACGACGACATGCTCCTGATCGTCAACGCACACAGCGATCCGATCGATTTCTTGCTGCCCTTCCCGGAAGATGACCGTAGCTGGGAGCTCTTGATCGACACCGCCCATGATGATGCCGAGGAGCGCAAACGCGGCGGCGAGAAAACACCCATTGCAGGCGCCTCACTCAAGCTCCTGACGCGCGGGCGGCGCCGGTGACACGCACCGCCGAGCGCCTGCCCGTCTATCGCTGACGCCCATGCGCACCCCCAGCGCGACGTATCGATTGCAGCTCTGGCGAGGCTTCGGCTTCGAGGCCGCGGCGCAGATCACGGGCTACCTCGCACGGCTCGGAGTGACCGAGCTGTACGTGTCGCCGGTCTTCAAGGCAGCGCCGGGCAGCAGGCATGGCTACGACGTCCTCGATCACGACGTGCTCAACCCCGAGCTCGGTGGCGCAGAAGGCTTTCAAGAGCTGGTCGAGGCCGCGAAGAAGCACGACCTCGGCCTGATCGTGGACTTCGTCCCGAACCACATGGGCGTCGGTTGCGCCGGCAATCGCTTTTGGGAGGACGTGCTCGAGCACGGGCAATCATCGGAGCGAGCGAGCTACTTCGACATCGATTGGGAGCCGCCGAAAGAGACGCTCGCGCACAAGTTGCTCTTGCCTATCTTGCCCGATCAATATGGTCTTTGCCTCGAGAACGGCCATTTCCAGCTCGATTTCCGCGGCAATGCGCTGTGCATCCAAGCCGGTGAACGTTGCCTCCCGCTGCGCCCGAAGTCGCTCGCTCCGGTGCTGACTCGCGTCGCCGACCTACTCGAGAGCACCGTCCCGCAGGAGACTACGGACGAGCTGCGAGACATCGCCCACGCTTTCGCGAGGCTCAAGGAAGCGGAGCCTGGAAAGGCGTTGAGCATCGAAGTCTACCAACGCGCGGCGCGCGCGCTACGCTATCGACTGAGCGAATTCGTGACCTTCAAGGACCTGCAGGTCAAGCTAAAAGCCGCGCTCGGTGAGCTCTCTGGTACTCACTCCGTGCCAGAGAGCTTCGACTTTCTCGACCAGCTGCTGCGCGCGCAGAACTATCGCCTGAGCGCCTCGCAATTGGCGCTCGAAGCCATCAACTATCGGCGCTTCTTCGACGTAAACGAGCTCGCCTCGATCCGGGTCGAAGAGGCAACGGTGTTCGACGCGAGCCACCGAAAGCTGCTCGCTCTGGTCGAATCCGGAAAAATCACCGGGATTCGCCTGGATCACATCGACGGACTCTTCGCCCCGATTGGCTACCTGAGGCAGCTGGACCAGCGGCTCCACGAGGCGCTGCCCACCGCCGATCCGAGCGAGCTACCCGCGTACGTGATCGTGGAGAAAATTCTGACCCCCGGGGAAGTCTTGCCGGCAAGCTTTCGTGTCCATGGCACGACCGGCTACGAGTTTGCGCGCATCGCAAGCGGCATATTCGTCGACGCGCGCGCGGAGCTCAGCTTGTCGAGCACGTATCGCCGCTTCACCGGTGACCATTCGAGCTTCAGTGACCACGTGCTCAGAGCCAAGCGCGACGTGCTGTCTTCCCTCCTGATCAGTGAAGCGATGTCGCTCGCGCGCTTGCTGGAACGGCTGGCAGAACGGGACCGACGCTGGCGCGACCTGACTTTTCACAGTCTGCACAGCGCTCTCGTCGAGGTGATGGCGGCTTTTCCGACGTATCGCAGTTA
>DATHOI010000697.1:0-5719 GCA_035485095.1 Polyangiaceae bacterium
GCACGTGATGATGATGCTCGTCCCGGAGGCTTGGCAGAACGACGAGACGATGCCCGCGCACAAGCGCGAGTTCTACGAATACCACTCGTGCTTGGTCGAGCCGTGGGACGGACCTGCCGCACTCGCGTTCACGGACGGCAAGCGCATCGGCGGCCTCTTGGACCGCAACGGCCTCCGCCCAGCGCGCTACACGATCACGAAAGATGGTCTGGTCGTCCTCGCGTCCGAGACCGGCGTGCTGGAGTTTCCCGCCGAGAACATCGAGCGCAAGGGACGCCTCGAGCCGGGCCGCATGTTCTTGGTCGACACCGAGCTCGGCCGAATCGTCGAGGACGAAGAGATCAAGGACGCGATCTGCAAGGCTCGGCCGTACGGGAAATGGCTGCGCGAAAACAAGATCTCGCTCTCGGAGATCGACGTGTCGCCACCCACGGCGACCAACCGCGAGTATGCGTCCCTCGTGCAACGTCAGAAGACATTCGGCTACACCCAAGAAGACTTGAGCTTCTTGATGGCGCCGATGGCGGAGAAGGGTGACGAGCCTCGCGGCTCGATGGGCACCGACACCCCGCTCGCCGTGCTGAGCGACCGCCCGCAGTTGCTCTTCAACTACTTCAAGCAGCACTTCGCGCAAGTCACCAATCCCGCGATTGATCCGATTCGTGAAGAGCTGGTGATGAGCCTCAAAGCGTACATCGGCGGGGAAGGCAACATCCTGTTCGAGTTGCCCGATCAAGCGCAAATGCTGGAGCTGCCCCACCCGATCCTGACCAACATGGATCTGGCCAAGCTGCGCGAAACGCACCTGCAACAGGTGCGCATGCCGCCGACGATCCCGATGCTCTATCCGGTCGACGAGGGCGGAGATGGGCTCAAGGCTGCGATCGACGAGCTGTGTCGTCAGGCGTCGCTCGCGGTGCTCAATGGCCACGGCCTCGTGATCCTGAGCGACCGCGGCTCGAACGAGAAGATGGCGCCGGTGCCGAGCTTGCTCGCGACGGGAGCCGTTCACCACCACCTGATGCGCAACGGAACGCGCATGAAAATAGGCATCATCGTCGAAGCGGGCGACGCGCGCGAGGTACACCACTTCAGTTTGCTGCTCGGCTACGGCGCAGGGGCGATCAACCCCTATCTGGCGCTCGAAACCGTCAATCAAATGGTGCGCGACGGGACGTTTCAAGGTCTCAAGGACCCGACGCAAGCGCAGACCAAATACATCAAGTCGATCAACAAGGGCTTGCTCAAGGTGATGAGCAAGATGGGCATCAGCACCCTGCAGAGTTATCAGGGCGCGCAGATCTTCGAGGCCATCGGGCTCTCGCCCGAGGTCATCGACACCTATTTCACCGGCACTTCGTCGCGCATCTCCGGGATCGACATCGACGTCTTGGCTGACGAGTGTCGGCTTCGTCATGAACGCAGCTACCCCAAAGCCACAGAAGCGTCCCCCATGCTGGACATCGGCGGCCAGTACGCGTTTCGCGCCCAAGGGGAGCGTCACCTGTGGAATCCGGGCACCGTCGCCGCGCTGCAACGCGCCGTCCGCATGGACGACGTGAAGAGCTACAAGGAATACGCCACGCTCATCAACAGCCAGATCTCGACGATGGGGCTCATCACCCTGCGCGGCATGTGGGATCTCGTCACGAGCGACACGCCCATCTCCATCGACGAGGTGGAGCCCGCAACCGAGATCGTCAAACGCTTCGCCACCGGCGCGATGAGCTTCGGCTCGATTAGCGGCGAAGCTCACGAGACGCTGGCGATCGCAATGAACCGCATCGGCGGCAAGAGCAATACGGGTGAAGGTGGCGAGCGCGAAGAGCGCTACCAACGCGACGAAAACGGCGATTTTCGACGCAGCGCGATCAAGCAAGTGGCGTCAGGCCGCTTCGGAGTCACCACGTACTACCTCGTCAACGCGGACGAGCTGCAGATCAAAGTCGCGCAGGGCGCAAAGCCCGGTGAAGGCGGTGAGCTACCGGGCCACAAGGTCGATGCGATCATCGCCAAGACTCGGCACTCCACGCCGGGCGTGACGCTGATTTCCCCGCCCCCGCATCACGACATCTATTCGATCGAGGATCTGGCGCAGTTGATCTTCGATCTCAAGATGGTGAACCCGCGCGCGCGCATCAGCGTGAAGCTGGTGGCAGAGGCCGGCGTCGGCACCGTGGCGGCTGGCGTGGCCAAAGCGCACGCGGACGTGATCTTGATCGCCGGCCACGACGGTGGCACGGGCGCCTCACCGCTCACCTCCATCAAGCACGCGGGCATTCCCTGGGAAATCGGGCTCGCCGAAACCCATCAGGTGCTCGTCAAGAACGACTTGCGGAGCCGTGTGTTTCTGCAGGCGGACGGCCAAATGCGCACGGGCCGCGACGTCGTGTACGCCGCATTGCTGGGCGCCGAAGAGTTCGGTTTTGCGACGGCGCCACTCGTCGCTTCCGGCTGCATCATGATGCGCAAGTGTCACCTCAACACTTGCCCCGTCGGGATCGCCACGCAAGATCCGGTGCTGCGCGCCAAGTTTACCGGGCAGCCCGAGCACGTGGTTCGGTTCATGTTCTACGTCGCCGAAGAGGTGCGGGAGATCATGGCTTCCCTGGGCTTCAGGACGATCAAGGAGATGGTCGGGCAAGTCGACCGGATCCGTCAAAAAACCAACATCAGGCATTGGAAGGCGTCCAAGGTCGACTTCTCGGACGTGCTCATGCCGGCGGCAGCTCGCGCTGGCGTCGCCGTTAGCAAGACCATGGAGCAAGACCATGGCCTCGAATCGGCGCTCGACAATCTGCTCATCGAACGCGCCAAGCCAGCGCTCGAAAGGCGTGAGCCGGTGCGCATCGACGTTCCAGTGCGCAACGTGCACCGAACCATCGGCGGCATGTTGGCGGGTGAAGTGGCTCGTCGCTTCGGGCAGGAAGGGCTGCCGGAAGGCACCATCGATCTGCACTTCACGGGCTCGGCCGGACAGAGCTTCGGTGCCTTCGTCACACGCGGCATGACCCTGAACCTCGAGGGAGACGCCAACGACTACGTCGGAAAGGGCATGTCTGGCGGCATCCTGGCGATTCGACCGCTACGCGGCGTCGATTTCCCCGCGCAGGAGAACATCATCGTCGGCAACACGGCGCTATACGGCGCGACCAGCGGCAAGGCATTCCTCAATGGCATGGGCGGCGAACGTTTCGCGGTTCGCAATAGCGGTGCTAGCGCCGTGATCGAGGGCGTGGGTGACCACGGTTGCGAATACATGACCGGCGGTCATGTCGTCGTGCTCGGACGCACCGGTCGCAACTTCGGCGCGGGCATGAGCGGCGGGCTCGCCTACGTGCTCGACGAAGCCGGCGACTTCAGCCAGCGCTGCAACATGGGCATGGTCGAGCTCGAAGCGCTGAGCCCGGAAGACGCGCAATTCGTCGCCGACCTGCTCAAGGAGCACCACGCCCGGACTGGCAGCCCACAAGCCAGCGAGCTGCTCGCGAACTGGGACCAGGCGCAGGCTCGCTTCATCAAAGTCGTACCGACCGAATACCGTCGCGTGCTGGCCGAGCTCGCCAAGCGCGAAAAGGCGCCAGCCAGCGGTAGCCTGCCCGTGCTACAGGCGGGTGCCAAAACCGCGCGCACCGGCACAGCAGACGCCGAATGACGCGACGTGAACAGGTCCAGCCGAGCATTGTGAACCCGCAAGGGTGATTCAAGTCGAGAGTGAGCAGCAGTCGTGGGAAAAATCACCGGATTCCTTGAAATTGAACGGGTCGACCCTTCGAAACGGCCCGTTCGTGAGCGCTTGAAGGACTATCGCGAGTTCGAGCTACCGATCGTGCAAGACACGGTCGCGGCCCAAGGCGCGCGCTGTATGGATTGCGGGATTCCGTTCTGCAATACCGGTTGCCCGCTGGGCAATCTGATCCCCGACTGGAATGACCACGTGTACCGGAACAAGCCCGAGCACGCGATCGCCGCACTGCATGCGACCAACAATTTTCCGGAGTTCACCGGTCGGGTCTGCCCGGCACCATGCGAAGCAGCCTGCGTGCTCGGGATCAATGACGACCCGGTCAGCATCAAGCTGATCGAGCGCTCGATCATCGATCGCGCATTCGAGGAGAACCTGGTCCAACCGGTGCTGGCAAAGACGCGCACCGGCAAAAAAATTGCGGTCATTGGCTCGGGGCCAGCGGGGATGGCCGCGGCGCAGCAACTCGCGCGCGCCGGTCACGATGTCACCTTGTTCGAACGTGACGATCGAATCGGCGGGCTCCTCACCTACGGCATCCCCGACTTCAAAATGGAAAAATCACTGGTCGAACGACGAGTGACGCAGATGAGCGCGGAAGGCGTGGTTTTCAAAACCAGCGTCGACGTAGGTAAAGACGTCACTGCCTCCGATCTGCAGAAGGGCTTCGACGCCACCATCTTGGCCATTGGCTCACGGAAACCGCGCGATCTCGAGGTACCCGGGCGCGAGCTCTCGGGTATCCATTTCGCGATGGATTTCTTGACTCAGCAAAACCGGCGCGTCGCGGGCGCCACGATCCCGGACGCTGAAGCCATCGTGGCAACGGGCAAAAACGTGATCGTCATCGGTGGTGGTGACACGGGCAGCGACTGCATCGGCACGTCACATCGCCAGGGTGCCCTCAGCGTGACGAGCTTCGAGATCATGCCGCGCCCGCCGGAAGAGCGCGCCTCCTCCACACCCTGGCCGCTCTGGCCGCTACAACTACGCACCTCGTCTTCGCATGAGGAAGGCGGCAAGCGTGATTGGAGCGTATCGACGGAGCGCGTCAGCGGTAACGGCCGAGTCGAGAAGTTGCACTGCGTGAGAGTAGAGTTCAAGAACGGACGCTTCGAGCGCGTCGCGGGTAGCGAATTCGAGCTCGCCGCAGACCTGGTGCTGCTCGCGATGGGCTTCGTGCATCCGGAGCACCCGGGCATCGTCACTGACCTCGGGCTCAAGCTGGACAAACGCGGCAACGTCGAGGTCGACGGCGATTTCATGACCAGTGTCCCGGGCGTCTTCGCCGCGGGCGATTGCCAGCGTGGCCAGTCACTGGTGGTCTGGGCGATCGCAGAAGGTCGCAAAGCCGCGCGTAACGTCGACCAATTCCTGATGGGCCGTACCGAGCTTCCGTGACCTGAGGCGGCGGCGCAGATCAGCCCTCGGCCCACTTGGTGCTGGTTTTCTCGTGGTTTCATCCGCGCCGTGGCATGAGCAGAGGACTCTGTGCGATACTGTGCCGGTTTGAGCTCACGCACTTCTCGCTCCAAGAACAAAGCTGCTCGTGTAGAGCCGGCACGAGCTCAAGACGGCTCGCAGCCTGACGTCCAAATCTCCTACACGGCGGCGGGCCACGAGACGATGGCCGCGATCGCCGAGGAGCTACTGGGCGCCTTGCCGGCGAGCCCCTCCGACGGAGACGACGCTCCCGAGGTGTCGATCGCGGAGGGTCCCGCTGGCCGCGAGACGTTGGCGCTGATCGCCGATGCCGTGCAGCCTGCACGCGGCGTCCAGAGTACGCTCAGCTATGGCGATCGCATCTCGAACGCGCCAGGCGCAAAGACGCCCAGCCGCGCGCCGGGACCCCTGCATAGCCCGACGCGTGCGGCGACGCAGAGCTCTACGCCAGAGATCAGCATCGGCGAGAGCGCCGTCGGCCGTGAAACGCTGGCTGTCATCACTTCAGAGCTCGTGCCGAGCACGCGGCAG
>DATHOI010000698.1:0-5849 GCA_035485095.1 Polyangiaceae bacterium
TCGCATCACGGGCACGCCATTTGCTCCAAATCTAGAAGAGCCCAGTCAGCGCATGCAGAAGAACCTGACACGCGCTGGGTTGCTGGTTTGAGGTCCTGATGAGCACTCCTCCAGCGGTCTACATCGTGAGCGCGGCTCGCACGCCCATCGGCTCGTATCTTGGGGCTTTCGCTGGCATTTCGGCGCCGCGGCTGGGTGCCGTCGCGATTCGCGCAGCCGTCGAGCGCTCGGGCCTCACGGCAGAGGACATGGGCGAAGTCTTCATGGGCAACGTGCTGTCAGCGGGTATCGGCCAAGCACCAGCGCGCCAGGCTGCCATCTACGGCGGCATCCCCCATCACGTTCCAGCCACGACCGTCAGCAAAGTCTGCGGTTCTGGTCTGCAGGCAGTCGTGCTCGGCGCCAAGACCGTGCTGCTCGGCGATGCCGAAGTGGTCGTTGCCGGTGGTATGGAATCGATGTCGAACGTCCCGTACTACTTGCGAGAAGCGCGCGCTGGTTACCGCATGGGCGACGGCAAGCTGATCGACGGTATGATCTTCGACGGCCTGTGGGACCCGTACAACGACTTCCATATGGGCAACGCCGGCGAGCTTTGTTCACGCGAGTATTCTCTGTCACGCGAGGCGCAGGATACGTTCGCAAAAGAAAGCTACCGCCGCGCGCTCGACGCCATCCAAAGTGGTGCCTTTTCGGCAGAAATCAGCCCCGTTTCAGTGCCGCAACGCAAAGGGGACGCGCTCGCCGTGAGCGTCGACGAAGAGCCAGGGCGCGGCGATCCGAGCAAGTTCGACAAACTCAAACCCGCGTTCACGAAAGACGGCACGATCACTGCGGCCAACGCTTCGAGCATCAACGACGGTGCCGCGGCCCTGGTCCTCGCAAGTGAAAGGACGGTGCGCGACCGGAACCTGAAGCCGCTCGCGCGGATCGTTGGTTACGGGGGCGCCGCGCAAGCGCCCGAGTGGTTCACGACCGCACCCGCCGCCGCGATCGCCGCTACGCTCAGCAAACTCGCGCTGAAGACCCAGGACATCGATCTCTGGGAGATCAACGAAGCCTTTTCGTGCGTGCCCATGGCATGCGGCAAACTGGCGGGGCTCGATCCGGAGCGCGTCAACGTGCGCGGCGGGGCTGTCGCTTTGGGGCATCCAATCGGCGCCTCGGGCGCACGCATTCTGACTACTTTGCTTTACGCCATGCGTGATCGCAACGCACATCGCGGACTCGCAACGCTCTGCATTGGCGGCGGTGAAGCCGTCGCGGTCGTCGTGGAAGCGGTCTGAGAACGCATGTCGAGCCTCGAGCGCCCGACCTTTCAACGCGCCTACGTCGCGCTCAGCTACGTCGTGGGCCGCCGCGACGGCGCGCTTCTCGACGCGCTCGTAGCGCCACACGCCGAAACACAACTCCTCGTACAGCGCCTGGCACACCCAGAGCGCGAGCGTCGTGCCGAGGTGTTGGCCCGTGAATTGTCGCGCGTGGCCGTGGCGCTCGAGTCGCGGAGCATCAAATGAAGCTCAGCCTAGGGCGAGTGGTCAAAGCCGAAGCGCTCGCCGATGCCGCACGGCTCGATCTGGAAATCGAAGAGAAAACCCTACCCCGGGGCCAAATCGTGCGCCGCGAAGTGCTGGAGGCGGCCGAGCGCGCGCGGCGCCTACTCGCCGACGCGGAGCGCCGAGCGAGTGACATCGTCGGTGACGCCGAGCGCGCCGCCGCGGAGTTGCGGCTGCAAGCCGAAGCGGAAGGCCGCGCAGACGCGGCTGCCAAGGTCGCCGCGCGCGCTTTGGCTCTGCGACATCACGAAGCGCGCGCAGACGAGCGCACGCTCGATCGCAGTGTCGAGCTCGCCCGCCTGCTCGCCGAGCGCTTGCTCGGTGAGAGTCTGCGCGTCGCACCCGAGCAAGTGATCGCCTTGGCCAAGCAAGCCTTGGCCGAAGCGCGAGGGGCGCGGCGTATCAGCTTGGTCGCTCACCCCGACGACGCGCGGATTCTCGAGCAATCGCTGCCCTCGCTCGGCCTCGATCCAGCGACCGCTAAGGTTCGTGCTGACGCCACGCGCTCGCGCGGCAATTTGCGGATCGAAACGGAAATCGGCGTGCTCGACGCCGAGCTCGCCCCCCAGCTCGAACGGCTGGCCCTCAAGCTTCGCGAGTCTCTCAGGCATGACCGATAGCCCACAATTTCCTGCTCAAGACGACGTGCTCGACTTCGACGACGGAGAACCGATCAAGTATTGGCTCAATCTGCTGCTGTTCGCACTGACGGTACCGAGCGTCTTCTTTGCCGGTGCACTGCAGGTCGATCCGTCGATCGCGGGCGCACTTCCGCACCGGCTCCTCGAAATTTGGCGAGGTTGGCCGTTCGCCGTCCCGCTCTTGACCATCCTCTTGGCGCACGAGTTTGGGCACTACATCGCGGCGCGCATCCACCGAGTGCCCGCCTCTTTGCCCTATTTCATCCCGCTTCCCGCGCTCAGTCCGTTCGGCACCATGGGCGCGATCATCGCGATGCGCGGCCGAATCCGCTCGCGCGCGGCTCTGCTGGACATCGGCGCCGCAGGACCAATCGCCGGCATGGTCGTCGCTCTGCCGGTGCTCGCCCTCGGCCTGCATTGGTCGACCATCGGACCCAATCCGACCTCGAACTACGCGCAAGAAGGGCAGAGCTTGCTCTACATGCTGATGAAGCGCGTCTTCCTCGGGCCGATCCCGACTGGAATGGACGCTCAGCTCTCACCCACTGCGTCGGCTGGTTGGGTTGGCTTTTTGATCACGATGATCAACATGTTGCCGTGGGGACAGCTCGACGGCGGGCACATCGCCTTCGCTCTACTCGGTCGGCGTCAGCACCGAATCGCGCGCGGTATCCGGCATTTCTTGCTCGTGTTGTTTGGCTACAACCTGCTCAAGTTCTGCGTGCCGGTGGCGCTCCACCGCAGCGCGATGACCTACGGCTTCGCCGTCGGTAGCTCACTCTTTTGGTTCGTTTGGTACGGCTTCACGGGCGCGATTGCCTGGATCTCCGGAGGCGCCGATCATCCACCATTCGAGCCGAGCGAGCTCGACCCCGTGCGCCGCGCGGTGGCTTGGTCTTGCCTCGTCATGTTTGTGCTCCTCTTCATGCCCACGCCGTGGGTGGAGTACCCGTAGCTTCCGGAGCGCTGATCAGCCGCCGAATTTCTGCTGTAGCGCGGCGCACACGGCGGCCGGCGCATAGCGACCGACATCACCGCCGTAGCTGGCAATCTCGCGTACCAGAGTCGCGGAAATGAAGCCGTAGTTCGTGCGTGTGGGCAAAAACACGGTATCGATCTCCGGTCGCAGATCGGCGTTGGCGTGGGCGATCTGCAGCTCGTACTCGAAATCGGTGCCCGCACGCAGTCCGCGCACGATCACGCGCGCGCCGATGCTCTTTCCGTAGTCGACCAGTAGCCCGCGAAACGAGGCCACTTCCACATTGGTGTACGGCGCGCAGATAGATTTCATCAGCTCCAAGCGCTCTTCCACCGAAAACAACGGAACGCGCGCTGGGTGCACGCCAATCGCGACCACCACACGCGGAAACAATTTCGAGGCGCGGTCCACCAAATCCAAGTGCCCAAAAGTCGGCGGATCAAAGCTACCCGCGTAGACGGCAACTTGAGTGGTCGCGCTCATGGCTTGGCGGGGGCCTTCGCTGGCGTGCTGGGGGCCTTCGCAGCGGGCTTCGCGGTTGGAGCACCTGATTTCGACTCTTGCTTGGCCGTACCGGACTTCGTGCCAGCTTTGGTCGCGCCGGGTTTGCCGGGCTTGCCGCTGGGCGCGTCGTCGTCGTCGTCGGTTGCATCGTCGCTTGAGTCGTCTTGCTCTTCGACCGGTGCATTCACGGCTTGGCTCGGCGGCTCGACCACCTGCCGTGGCATGTCCTCGAGCCACATCGTTCGACCTGCATCGGCGAGCGTGACGCGGAAATTCGCCAATAGGCCGGAGCCCACTAAGCCGTCGAGCTCGATGCCCAGACCTTCTTCGCGCTCCTTGACCGGTTCGTCTCCGGATAGCCCCGGCACGCTTGGCAAGTCATAAGCGCCGAGCTTGAGTAGCGGCACGGTGCCTTGCTTCAGCGCACCGCCGTTCGGAATGCTGCGCAAGCTCGAGGGTGCGACGCCCGCTTTCTTCCATCCGGCGCTGTCCAGCGCCACCGGGTAAACGATGGACGTGTCCACTAAGAGCGAGCACTGCGCCGCCGACGCGTCGGCTCCAAACGCGCCTCGGATCAACATGCCACCGCCGCGCACGTAGCTGAGCTTCAGCGTCGTTGCGGCGGGCGGGGGTGGGGGCTCGTAGCTCCGCACGACGAATTGCCCACCGATCAAATCGAAGGTCGGATGGAGATGACGGAGCAGATTGACGCCGAGCAAGATCTTGATAGGAGCGTTCACCTGCCGGGAGATGCCGGACAAATCTTTGGCGCGCGCTGGTACGTCTCGGACCTCGAGCCGCTCGCCGAAGCGCAACGACACCCAGCTTGGCTGAGCGCCGCTTGCCGAATCAATCACGGCCTCGCCCTCGCCCGTCGCGATCAACCCGAGCCCCGGCTCGCCGTTGATCTCCAAGGGTACGATCATGGCGGCGGTGCCTGTGCGCGGCATGTCGGTGACCGCCAGGAGGCCGCCCGTCATCTCGAAGGGCTTTCGACCCGTCCCTTGACGCGCAAGTTTCGCGATTTCCGCCGCCCACGGATCTCGAACCTCCGGATCGGCAACCAACCGCTCGAGCTCGTCGGCAGCTTTGTCGATCTCCCCCGAGTACCAATACGCGCGACCGCGGAGCGAGCGCGCTTCCGTTGATTCGATGCCCTTGAGCACCTGAATCGTCCGGTCGAACTCGAGCTTCGCCAGCGCGATTCGCGCTGCCAAGAGCCGCACCTCCTCGCGGTCCGGAGTAACGCGTAGCGCATTCTCCGACGCCGTCTCGGCGTCGTCCAGATCACCCTGACGGAAGCTCGCGTCGCCCCGATCGAACCAGCGTTTGGATATGGGCGGCCAGTCGGCACCCGATTGCCCTGCGGCACCGCAGCCCCAAACGACGACCGACGAACACATGACCGCCGTGAGACGAATCACCGATACGGAACGCAAAGCAGTTCTCATCAATACCTGGACCGAAAGCCGTGAACCCGAGGGCCGGGCGGGCCAAAGGCCAGCCGGAGATAGCTCAGTATCGAGGCGCGGTCGAGCGCGTCCTCCCAAAAACCCTGGCTTTTTATGCTAGGCTGTAAGCCCGTGGACGCTTTGGAACGAGCCGTCGTGGGTCAAACGGAAAAAGGGAGAGATGTCCTGAATCTCCCCGTCCTGCTGCTCAATCGCTTCTTTGCGCCGGTGAGCGTCACGACAGCCCGCCGCGCGATGGTGCTGCTCTACGGCGACGTTGGGCACGCGGTCGATGTTGCCGGCGACACGTACGACTTCTCGGATTGGCGAAGCCAACCAGTGCGCGGCGCGGACGATGCTCTCCCAATCGTCGGCGGCGCGCTGCGTGTACCGCGGGTGCTCCACCTCCTCCGTTACGAGCGCACCCCACGTTCAGCCGTGCGGCTGACGCGCAGTAACCTGATGCTGAGGGACGAGTATCAATGTCAGTACTGCGCGAGGCGACCCACGCATCGGGAGCTGAACGTGGATCACGTGCTGCCGCGCTCGCGCGGCGGCGAGGACTCTTGGGACAACCTCGTGGTTTCCTGCCGCACCTGCAATCTCAAGAAGGGGCGCAGGACCCCAGCCGAAGCGGGCATGAAATTACTCAATGAGCCGAAGCGCCCTCGCTGGTCGACGGCCAAGCAGATCCTGCTCGTGATGCGTGAACCGTTCG
>DATHOI010000699.1:0-2658 GCA_035485095.1 Polyangiaceae bacterium
AAACAGCGCCAGGTGTTGATCGCGCATTCAGCCAAGACCGCTGCTTTTGCTTGCGAAAAGCCGCGTTTTTCACGCACTTCTTTGATTGACGTGACCATCGGACACACCTCTCTCATTGGTATTGGGGTTGGAGGCCTTGGCGAGATACCTCGCCCGGCTCAGCCGCGGAGTTGTGTTGAATGCAACTCCATGGCTACAGCATGAGCAATCGTTGTTGCCAGGTACATTTTGGCCCGGCTTGTCCGGACACAGTTGGTGTCTTTGTACAGACTACGGTGTCGATGGTCTGGTGCGCTTCGTCCGTCGCTCCCAGTCCACGCGAAGCGAGTCCGGTGCAACAGGGGTGAAGCCGCTCTCGGTCAGTACGGTCGCCAATGCAGCCCAGCGCGTACTGCTGGTTGTGTGCCAGGCTTCCAGCGCAATATCGATGCTCTGATCGGACGCCTCGCCCTGCGTACGGTCGATGCCGTATTGGTTCCTGTTCAGGACCGCTCGAATGAGAGCGCGAACCTGTTCGTGCCGCGCGGGGTGAGCCTGCAGCGACTTCGCACCCGTCAACAGAAACGCGCAAATTTCGTTTCGCGCCGCCGGCTCCTTGTGGGTTTGCAGCGCGGTGTAGGCGGCGTCGATTGCCTTCGCCTGCGCCGCTGTGCCGAGACCGTCCTTGAAGTCCTCGACCAGCCACTCCGCAATTTCGACGATCACGCGCGCCTTCTCGGCCGGGGTCATCTTTCGGGGCGCCTTCGGTGCGGTCATTGGGCAACCGCTAACCGGGTCCCAACGCACGCGCTAGCCCCGACGGTGCGATCCCGACGCCGGAGAACCATCACAGGCTGGACTACACTGCGCCAACGCGGCTTCGGAAGGGCCCGAAAAACACGCAAAACCTTGAGCGAGTTTTGTCCCGCGAGTTCTGCCCATGCGGGCCGTTCGCGTCCGTTTTCGTCGGTTTTCGCTAACCGTCTCGCAGCGACGAGATCAGCATAATTTACGCTGATCCATACGTCTTTGCCCGCTTGGGAAGCTCGTGCTCTACCAACTGAGCTAGTCCCGCGTTCCGAGTGCACTGTAGCTGTTTTTGGCTGTGGCGCGACAGAAAAAACAGCCATGGGCGAACGGAAAAACCGCCAAGAATTTCGAGACTTTTCGGGTTGTCTTGCGAGCGGCGCGGCGGCCGATCGTTTGGCTATGTTTCAATCCATTGGCCGCCGTTGCCGGACCTCCTACCCTCGCCGGTCGCATCGTGTTCCCTTTTTCAAACCTCAGGAGAACTCACCATGAACGTCTGGAAGATCACCTCGCTCTGCTTGGCTGCTGCACTCGTTACCTCGATCGGCATGCAAACGGCTTGGGCCGGCGCTTGCTTCGACCAACCCAACATGGCCTCCGCAAAGGCAAGCTTGGAAGCTGCAAAAGCTTCACTGGAGAAAGCCGAGCACAACAAGGGCGGTTGGCGTGATGCGGCCTTGTCCGCGGTGAAGACAGCGATCGCCGAGACGACCAAGGGCTGCGCCGTCGCTAAATAGTGTGACTTGCTGAGGCGCAGCCTCAGGCAGAGCGCTTGTTTTCACGACGACGCCCACTCCAGGCAGTGCTGAGCGCACCGCCGGGCACACTTTCGGCACTTGCGTCCGTTCGTCAAATTCGAGGCGGGGAATCGCTTTCGGGGCACGAGGGATCGTCAGGGAGGTGTGACCGGCGGAGCGTTCGTTTTTTGGTGGTGGCCGCCGCTTCGTACGGTCCAGCCGGCAAGCTCTGCGCACTTGACCGACTCGGCGCCAACCGGTAGTGAACTCCGGCAGCGCCCTGAGTGCGAGAAGGCCAGTAATGAAGCTAACGAGAGTCCATTCGAAGTGTGAGTGCCAAGTGAACTTGTGCGCGGAGCTCGACGAAGCCCGCGTGGTGCTTCGAGGTTGGGCTATCGACGCGCGCAAGGTGGAGCTCCCGGCGCCCGCAAACGCCATCGGCGCGGAACGCGAGCGCTTCGATGTGGGCTGGGCATGCCCGTTCTGCACACGCAACACGCTGCGCTCGTTCACGGCGTCGGCCCTAACGTTTCGCGAAGCAGACGCGAAGATCGCTAGCTGAAGAACCGACAGCCGAGTAGCGACTACTCAGGCTGCGCGCCCCAGGCCCAGGCGCTCAATCACGCTGCGCAGTGCGCCGACGCGAGCCGTGTCGTGCGCACGTTGACGAAGATACAACGACTGTCCGAACGCGCGCTCGGCTTCATCGAGGCGATTCGATTTGACGCAGGCGGCGCCGTACAAAGCCCACAGCCGCGGGTCCGTCTCGGCGAGCAGCGTTGCTTCACGCAGAGCGACCAAGGCTTGCCGACGCTCGCCGCGTTGCTGCGCGCGACGGGCGCGAGCCAAGAGGAGCTCCGTGCGTGACGGGAAACCGGGATTTTCTGACGTGGGCTTCATGGCAGCGTGCTCGGCTCAAGAGCGAAACGCGTGCCAGCGTTTCCGCACTCAGCACCCTTAACGTGCACCCCCCGGAGCGCGATGGATTTCGCACTTTTACGCGGTGGAGTCGCATGGGGGGCGATCTCGCACCATGGCACCGCCGTCGCGGTGGCCAGAAGGGACGTCAAGGTTACGTCACAGCGACGCCTCATAGAGCGTCAGCAAATCGGCGCGCGTGCAGTCGCGCGGG
>DATHOI010000700.1:0-2253 GCA_035485095.1 Polyangiaceae bacterium
TCGGCATGCAACGAGCGACCTCGAACAGACCACGCGTGGTTGTGACCTGTGCGCTCGAGCGGCGCAAAAACGTAGCGTCGTCGAGCGCCGTGCGGATGACGTGCGGTGGCCGCAGAAGAAACGCGCTCGCTACGAGCGCGCCGCTGCTCGCGAAGCTCACGGCCTGCGCGCTCAGTGACGAACCCTCGCTGGCTCGGCCGCACAGGAGCACCCCCAAAAACAATTGCGCCAAGTAGGCCGTGCCCGGCACGCGGTCGAGCACTGACGCGCTGCCGCTTTCCAGGAGCCCTGCCAGGTAGCCCACGCCGATACACGCGGCCCACACGAGCCAAGCCGAGCGCGCCGCTCGCACGTCACTTCGCGCCTCGCCGCGACCCCACGCCAAAATTGCAGCCAGCGTGAGCGGCACGAGCGCCGGCGCGTAAAAGCGCGCGCGGTAGCCCATGATTTCATCGGTGAGGAGCGCCTGATAGGCGACGAAGGCGGCGCTGACGACGAGCAACGCGGAAACGCGCATGTCTCGCGCGCGCAGCGCGACCCACGCGAGCGGCGCGCCGAACGCGCAGAACGTGAGCAGGTGCTGTATTTTGCCGTGCAGCCCGGCCGCCCGCAATTCGCTGTCGTAGCTGGAGAGCCCGGCCGTTTTTGCATAAAATGGCAGCGGCAGCGCGCTGCCATAGTACAGTCGAAACACGCACCAGAGCAGCCCGAGCAGCAGCCCGAGCAGGGCGACGTAAGACAGCACCGAGCCGAGCCGCCGCCGCTCTGCGACGATGAAAACCAGGGCTGGGATCAATGCGGCGTCCGGTCGACACAGGTACACCAGCGCGGTCATGCCCGCCGCGGGCAGGCTGCGCGCCGTTTCTCGGCTCAGCATGTCGGATAGCGTGAGCGCCAGCAGCGCCAAACACAGGCTCGTCTCCATGCCGGTGTGCGGCGTCAACAAGCTGAGCGGCGTGCCGAGCGCGAGCAGGGTGAGCAGCGCAGCGTCCACACCACGCACGCCGGCGCGCGCTGCAAAGCGCAGCACGACCACTGCCAGCAGCATGAGGCTCAGCGCCAAAAATATTTTGCTCGCGACGACGAAATGGCCCGGAAAGAGCCAAGTCAGCGGCACTGCGAGCGCAGCGAAGAGCTGCGAGGTGAGCCCGTACACCGGACCGTCGCTCGGGTTCCACGAGAAGCTCCCGTGTCGAACGAGATTGAGTGCGAAGCGTTTGAAGAAAAAGCTGTCGTCGTAGGGCGTCGCGTCGAGATCGGCGCATAGGACGTAGGCACTGGCCAGCAGCAATGCGGCGCTCGGTAGCCACGCTGGCCTGGCTCGCTCACCCCCGTTGGCGCCGAGCACGATGATCAGCCGAACGCTTCAGCCTCGAGCAGCTCGGTCAGCGTGCGCACCGCACCGCCCGTCGCGAGCTCGAAGCGCACGCCGATCTGTGCGCCTTCGCCTGCGCCCTCGACGCCGGGCCGCGACCAGGCCACCGCACCGTTCAAGGTCAGTGGGTCCCACAGGTGGGGGGCTTCGATGACCAACTCCACCGAGGTGCCGGCCTCGATCGCGTCCGTCGCTTCCACGCGGGCACCGCCGAGCCCCAGATCCAAGACTCGGACATCCCGGCTCCAGAGCACTTCATTGGCGCGCAGCGCGCCCAGCAAATTCACGGCTTGGCGCGAAACAGCTCGAAAGTGGGTCGCGTTGTCCGAATCAGAGGGGGCCATGGGTTCCGTTGATACTGGAAATGCGAGGCTCGTTAATTGTGCGCGAAATCGCGCGTTGTGGCGAGACGGCGCGAACTAGTTGGGGTTCTGAGGAGGGCAAGGCTACGATAGCTCGCCCCTCTCGGGTAAGCGAAGGCCTCGCGAAGTCCGCGGGAATCCTGAGTTTGATAGCCTTGGAGCAACGCTTTCATGAGCCAGGATACGCGAAAAGATCCCCGCGCAAAGGTGCTCACCATGACCGTCCGCTACAAGAGCGCGACCTTGGATGAGTTCATCGAGCATCACTCTTATGACGTGAGCCGCGGCGGGATGTTCATCAAGACCCCGTCCCCGTTCCCGCCGGGTACCTTGCTCAAGTTCGAGGTGAAAATCGCCGCGGACCAGAAGGTCATCCAAGGCGTCGGGCGCGTCGTGTGGAAACGAGACAGCGAGAGCGGTGGTGGGGACGCGCGCCCGGCAGGCATGGGCGTCAAGTTCATCAAGATCGACGATGCCTCGCGCAAGGTCATCGACACGTTGGTCGAGTCGCGCGGT
>DATHOI010000701.1:0-3014 GCA_035485095.1 Polyangiaceae bacterium
GCATTCCACTCCGAAAACGTCGCTGTGGATCCGCGCCTGACTCGGCGTGCATGCTTCGAGTTCGTTCGCTGCGGACGGGTTCAGCGTCATGCCTTCGGGCAGCGTGATCGACGCGGTCTTGACCTGCGACGGAGAGTTTTCTTCAGGGTTGTTTTCCTCACTGACTTCGGTCGTCAGCTGGTCAGGTTCGTCGCTGATCGTCGATCCGCCCGAGAACGCCAGTTTGGGTTCGAACGCGAGGCTTTCGCAGCCTTTCAAGGCGATCGGGGTCGTGAAGGATTCGCGTGTCGTTTCGCTAGCTGTGTTTTCCAGGCTCAGGTAGGTGGTGTGATCGCCTGGACAAGCCGTCGCGTTCGTGATGAACGCACCATTGCCGCGCGTTCCATAGAGAACCTGTCGCGAGCTGATCAGCGGGATGGCCGTCGATACGTTGACCTTGAAGTAGTCGTGGTAATCGCCCGCGCCGGTCCCTTCGGCTTCTTCGCCCCATTCGACGTTGCCTTCGACGAACGAGTGCACATAGAACTGGGTGGCCCCGAGACCTTTGGCTTCGGTGATCGCTTTCGGAAGCGGAAGCGCGGCACCGTAGTAGGACGCGAGACCTTCAGGCTGTACGAGGTTGTAGACGGTGCCCGAGATCGGGAGGTCGGAGATCCCTGCCCCAAGTGCGTTTTCGCCGAGGTACAGCGTGACTTGTTCTGTACCGATTTCGGTTTCGCCTTTGCAGGTCGGCGCAAGAAACAGCCCCGATTCGGGGGCCACTTCTTTGTTGCCGAATTCTTCCGCGGAGCACATCGGCACAGCTGCTGGACTCGTGGCCAGACCCGATGACACATCCACCCTCACGTGTTTGACGATCTCGGTCGGGGCGGCATTCGGGTATTCGCCGATGGTTTTGATCTTGAAGTCCGTGACGCCAAAGGGAACGCGTCCCCCCGCCTGCGTAAAGCCTTCCGTTTCCGCTTCTTCGTCCGTGATTTTTTCCTTGGGGATGATGTATTTGAGCCCGTCCGGTACAGGTTCGATCGATTCGCTGCCGCAGGCTTCGAAGCCAAATTCGCAGTTGGTTGCGATGAATCGCGCTTTTTCGCGCGGCGCTTCCACAGCCTGTGCTGCCGAAGCGAACGCCGCCGTAAGAACGCAAGCGAGCAGCGCAAGAACCAAGACCCGAACGTGAACCCTCATACCGACCTCCCTATAGAACCGAGCACCAGACGCCTACCCTCGAATGTGCATCCATCGTGTATCCCTCAAAAGCCGCTTGAAACGCAAAAGTTGCGGACTTCATCGACTATTACACGCGGCCGAGCGATCTCCTCCACGTTCGGACGAATGACTATAGGCAACAAAGCCGGGGCAATAGTCAACCCGCGAGTCGGGCGGGCACGAACTGCACGGGGGCACCGAAGCTCACGCGCAGCAGCGCCCCGCCCCCTGGCGCATTCTGCGCTTCGGCAAAGCCGCCGCACGCCTCCGCGGCCTGGCGCACGATCGCAAGGCCCAGCCCCGAGCCGGGGAGCTTGCGGGCATCGTCGGCACGGTAGAAGCGGTCGAACACGAACGGCAGGTCGCTCTCCTGGAAGCCGGGACCGTGGTCGCGAACGCTCAGCACGCCGTCGCTCAGCGTCACCTCGACGCTCGTGCCCGTGGGACTCCACTTGCGTGCGTTGTCCACGAGGTTCGACACGGCGCGGCCGATACGGTCGGCCTGTCCGAGCACCATCGTCGGCTCCAGGCTCAGCTCGAAGCGCAGATCGCCGCGCCGGCGGGCACTAGCCACCGTCCCCTCCACCACCTCGTCCAGCCGCACGTCTTCCGCCGCGCCGTCGCGCGCAGCGCCGCGCGCGAGCTCCACCACGTCCCCGACCAGCGCTGTCAGCTCGTCGAGCTCCGCGATGATGTCCGCGCGCAGGCTCTGCTGCTCGTGGGCAGGCAGCCGGTCGGCCTCGCCCAGGATCTGGATGTTTGCCCGCAATGATGAGATCGGCGTTCGCAGCTCATGACTGGCGTCCGCTATCAGATGGCGCTGTGCCTCGACGGAGCGCTCCAGCGCGTCGAGCGTGCCGTTGAAGCTCTCCGCCAGCCGTGCGATCTCGTCGCGTCCCTGCACCTCCAGCCTGCGCGAGAGGTCGAGGTTCCCGGTCAGCGTCTCCGTGCGGCGCGTAAAACGCGCGATCGGCGCCAATGCCGTGCGCGCTACCAGCGTTCCCAGCAGCGCCGCCAGGACAACGCCGCCGGCGCCGATCAGCGCCAGGATCAGCAGCAGCCGGCTGAGCTCTTTTTCCACCTGCGTGAGCGGTTGCGCCACCAGCACCGCACCGGCGGTGCCCGACCCCAGCGTCAGCACGCGCAGCTTCGTTCCCGCGACCGTCCTGTTCGAGAACGTGCTGCCGCTGCCGCTGGCCGCGATCCTGCGGTCGGAGGCCGTCAGTCCGATCCGCTTGGGCGAGGAGCCCTGCCCGCCCGGCACCGACACTGCGCCCTGCGGCGAGATGAACTGCACGTAGCCCGACGCTGCGCCGAATGGCGCAGGCTCGATCCGGCCGGGGAAGCGCCCGCCGCCACCTACGCCGCCTGAGTAGGAGCCCGCGCCCGGTGGCAGAGCCCCCTGCGGGTAGACGCTCTCCGGAGAGCCGGCCGCGGACGGCGTCGCCGGTGCTCCTGCGACGCCTGATGAGACGTGCGCGAGCGCATCGGCGCGGGCGCGCAGCGCGCTGTTGATTTCGCCGCCCAGGTCCGAGCGCACCGCCGCATACAGGCCGATCGCAGCCGCCAGCACGGCGAGCGCCACCGACACGCTCGCCACTGCCGCTATCCGTGTGCGCAGAGTCATCGGTCTGCAAAGCGTCTCAGGGCTCGCGCATCGAGTAGCCCACGCCACGAACCGTGTGGATCAGGTTGCGCGCGCCGGCGTCCTCCAGCTTGCGGCGCAGGTAGCCCACATATACGCGCAGAGCGTTGGAGGTAGGACCGAAGTCATAGCCCCACACGCGGTCGTAGATCAGGCTGTGCGA
>DATHOI010000702.1:0-2648 GCA_035485095.1 Polyangiaceae bacterium
CGTCGCCACCGGCGAGAGCGAAGACCGTGGCCTCCGCGCCGCTGATCACGACCGGATGCCGGAGCACCCAATCACTATCCTGGTCGAGGTACCGATTCGGCGCGGTGCCGGCGAGGAGCTTGGGCCGACTCGCGATCGCTCGGGCTGCAGCGCGCCCGGATTTCGTCGCCGCTTCGAGGCAGCCCGCGTTGAGATCGGTGCGAGTCCAATCACCCGCCAGGTATAGGTTTTCGAACCCGGACTCGTCCTGGCCCAGGCGAAAACGCGAGGTATTGGGGGCCGCGAGCACGTAGCCGTCGGACGGGTCCAAATTGACGCGCCAATATTGGTCCTCGAAGCGCGCGGGGCCAACGGCAGTCGAGCCCGCGAGCTTGCTCCAATCGAAGCTCGGCCACAGCCGTTTGCCCGGGCCGTTGAGCCACGCGATCGCCTGATCGTGCACGCGGGCTTCAGCGCCAGCGTCGGCAGGCCCCGAGTAGACATCACACAGGTAGGCAACGCTCTTCACGCCGTCCGCCGGGCTCCACTGCTCATGAGGCAGCACTTGATACATGTCCGCCCAGGCGTCGAACGGGCGCGAGAACGAGCCCAGCATGCCACGGTGACCGGTCCAGCCGAGGTCTTGTGCTTCACAGCCGAACCACAATTGAACGGACTGCGTCGCCACGGTCTTGAGCCCGTTGACCATGGCGTCGAACGCCGGGTTTGCGGCGCGCAGTGCGCCGGTCAAGCGCTGGTCCCGCAAACCACCCACGGAGATGCCGAGGAGCACGACGTCGAAGCCATCCGCGGCTCCGCGATGCACGCGACGCTCCAGCGCAGGCGGCGCGCCCGCGGGCGGCGGATCCCCCACGGCGGGCTCTCGCCAGCACCAGCGGCCATTGCAGTTGAAGAGCGGGTCGTACGGGCCGTCCCATTGGCTCTCGACCACGAAGCTGTCGACCCGATGCTGGTCGGGCGAGAGCGAGATCTCCTTCACGGTTTGAAAAAACCGAAACGTCACTCGCTCACGTAGATACAGATAGAGCGGCGCAAAGACGACATCCCCCATGCCGCCGTTCATTCGATAAAAGACGTGACCCCAGTAGTAGGTCAACACCATCAAGCTGTCGTACAGCGCGGTGCCCGCGCCAAAACCGGGATCCCCACCCGGACAGTCCGAGCAGCGGCTGAAGATCAGGTCATACAGAGCGTTGACGATTGGCGACTCCCAGGTGAGCTGGGGGAGAGCCCCGTTTTGCGGGTCGCACTGCGCGCGCAGCCACACCTTGTAGTCGAGCTTGTCCAGCTCGGGCGCTGCGCTCAAAAAATGCGCGCGCGTCCACAGGCCATTTTTGATGATGCCGATTAGGTTGGCGCCGATGAAGTAGACAGCCATCGCCAGGCGGCGGCGCTTGACGCTGACGGGGTCGCGCGCCTCGGGCGTCGTGACCAGTCGGAAAACGAGATCCACCACTTCTCGAATTGCGCTTTCCAAGAAGGCGCTGCCCAGAGCCTCCAATTGCGCGGGCATGTGCTCGTGGCACTCGTGCAGGAAAGCGATCGCCTTCTGCTCGATGAACGAGAGACCTACCGCCTTCACGTCTTCGACCGCGGACGACTTCAGGTCGAGAAAAACTTTGAGCGCGCAAGCGAACAACTTCGAAGTGTCCGGCACGGCGTCTGGCGAGCGCGCACCGGGCAAGTGGGTCGGATCGCTCGGGAAGCACAACTCCCAAAACGCGCAGTCTCCGTTTTCATAGAAATCCGGGAGCTGCAGGTAGTCTTCGCCGATCAGCGCGCTTTCCCAAGGCCCCACTACGCCACCGAGCGCGTCGTAACAGCCTTTGAGGACGTGAAAGGCGTTGTCGTAAAAGCCCATCAAGATGTGCAGGCCGTGCTCTTCGATGCGCTGGCCTTTGCCCGGCTGCATGTTGCGGCCGCTCGCGCCCTTGCCCCCCAGCCGTGAGCCCCGCTGGTACACGGTGATCTCGAAGCCGTTCGGATCTTGTTGAAGCAGCTCCCACGCGGTGCTCAGCGCGCCCATCCCTCCGCCGAGGATGGCTACTTTGGTTTTTCTCGAAGACATATCAATCCAATCTCTCAGACGCCGCTCGCGCCGAAGCTATGCGCGCGCCACCGGTGACATTCCCAAAGATTGCGCGGACAGCCGACTTTCAGCCAAAAGCCGCTGCGCGCGCTCGGGCCGGTGGTCGAGCTCCGCGCACTGTGCGAGTGAGCGCAGGCGGGCCGGCACACCGATCGGAAACATGCGCGCGAAACGAGCCAGATCCCGACACGCTTGGCGCGCTTTGGTGCGCCACTGTTTGGCCTCCCGCCCGGTCGACCGTGACCATTGGGCAACGGCAACGCCGACCATGGCCTCGTAGGCATGCACACAAGGAGCCAGCGCCAACACGGGGCCGGAGGTGCGCCCCCCGAGCGCGCGGCACACCTCGGTGGCCTCGCGCAGGCGGTCGGTCGCGAGCAACGCCTGGGCCAGCAGGCCCTCACAAATCGACAACGAGAGCCGATCAGGCAACGGCCGGAGCAGGGCCCGCGCCTCGGTCAAGAGCTCGATGGCTGCCTCGGCTTTGCCCTGAGCGAGCTGTGAGCGCGCTTTCAGGAACAGCCCCCAACCCACATGCTGTGCGCTCTCGCGCTTGCGC
>DATHOI010000703.1:0-3337 GCA_035485095.1 Polyangiaceae bacterium
CTTCGGTACCGTCGGCTACGCGGCCCCGGAGCAGGCGTTGGACGCTGGCGTCGGGTTACATACGGACGTCTTTGCGTTGGCGTGCATCGCGTACTACGTGCTCACGGGCACGCACTACTTCGACGCGCCGGGCCCTTACGAGGCGTACGAGCAAATGCGCGCCAAGGCGCGCAAAAGCGTGCTCGAGTGCGCGGTGCTGAGCCCGGAGATTCGCGAGCGCCCGGAAGCCTGTCGCGCGATCGACGCGGCGCTGGCTTGGGGCACCGCGTTGTCGGTGGAGCACCGCCCGCAGAGCGCGGAGGCATTGGTGGCCGCCATTTTGCCGTGGCTCGGTGACCGGCCCGCGCCCCCGACCTCGAGTCGGCGACTGCTCCGCACGATGCAAAGTCTGTCGCCGCCATCGGATCTGGCGGGCTGGCGCTGGATCGTCAAGCATCGCCCACATGAAGATTTGGTGATCCAGAGCGCGGCGTGGGACACCGACGGTCGTTGCTTTGCGCTGACGCCACGCGGCCCGCTATTTTGGAACGGCGATTCTTGGCTGGGCGCCAAGAGCATTTTGGCCCGGCTGCCGCGCGGCATGACCTTCGCGCGGCGACATGAAGCCGGCGGTTGGCTGATCGGTGGCTCGAATGGCACCTTGGCCGTGTTCGGTACGGACGGCGTGCGTGAGCTGACGAGCGCTCCAGATCCGACCGTCGAGTTGCTCGACGCGAGCGGCATGTTCGACGACTTGCTGGTCGCGGTCGGTCGCCGCCCGGGCTTGCCGCCGTCGCTGTGGGCCATGTCCGGACGTCGCTGGATGAAACCATTGCCGCTGGAGGGCGTGCAAAACGTCGCATCCGTACTGCGCCTCGACGACACGCGTTGGCTGGTGTGCGGGCGGCGCGTGCAGGGTGGCGGGTTTGCGGCCGTGTATTCTCCGCTGCAATGGGAGCTGAAGCCGTTGCGAACGCCCGCGACGCGCGCCTTCGTCAGCGGCGCGAGCAGCGTCGAGCGAACGCTGGCCTTGATCGTGGGCAGTGACGGCACCGCGCTGCGCACCGAAGGCGACGACACGACGGTGTCCGTCGTGCACGGCGCGCCCGATCTTTCGGCCAGCGCTCTCGACATGCTGGATCGCGAGTGGGTCGCGAGCTTGGGCACGCTCTGGACGCGCGACCCGCGCTTGGCAGAAGCATGGCGCCCGGCCTGGATGGACTCGACGTGGAACGCTCCCTTCGTGAGCATGCTCGCCGACTCGGGCCGAGTGATGGCGATGACGGCGAGTGCGGGTATCGTAGAAGGTCGCACGGGCAGCGAACGCGCTTAGCGAGCGTTCGGCTCTTGCGCCACTATTGCTCAGCGCGTTCGTGCGAAGATCCTGAGTGTGTAGCGATTCGCCTCGGCAAGTCGCGCTAAAACCGCTGGATTCATCGGCTATTCAGCGATTGCAGTGCTTGCTCGTGCGCGCCGGAAAACTATGCTTGAAGCTGCTCGCCGCAGATCGCGTGAGCACTGAGGGTAAAACCATGAACCGCACTTCCCTTGCTCTGGTCTCGCTCGTTTTTGCCTCCGGTTCGTTGCTTCACTGCGGCGGTGATCAGAAACCCGCAGAGGCTCCCGCACCGACCGCAACCAGCGCGCCCGCGGAGCTACCGTCCGCACCCACGACTGGGCCCGACGCAGGCCCAACGCCAGACTCCGCCGCTGCCAGCAATGACGCGGTCAAGCCGACCACGTCTGCGCCTGACGGCATCAAGCCCAACGCCCTGACGGACGAGCAAATAGCGGCGGTGACCGACGGCGCAAACAGCGCGGAAATCGAGCAAGGCAAGGTCGCGCGCCTCAAATCGAAGGATCGCGAGGTACAGCGTTTCTCCGCAAAGATGATCGCGGCTCACGAGGAAGCCAAGAAAAACCAGGACAAGTTGCAGCTAGCGACCGCCGAGAGCGCGCTCGGCAATACCATCGGTACCGAGGCTGCGAGCACCATGAACACGCTCAAGAGCTCGGAGGGCGCGAGCTTCGACAAGGCGTACATCGACGCGCAGGTCGACGAGCACCAGAAACTGCTCGACGCGCTGAATGACAAGCTGATCCCGAACGTGAAGAACCCCGACCTCAGGGCCTACCTCAATCAGATCCTACCGCACGTCGCGCAGCATCTGAAGGAAGCACAAGAGATTCAGCGCGCACTCGCCGCCAAAACTGCCGCAGCGCCAGCGACCAACCCCGCGGCAAAGAGCGCGTCCAAATAGCGGTACTGATTTTGCAGCGACGCAAGCGCTACGACCGGCGTCACGGAGGTGCTCATGATTGGCTTCAATTCATCGCTTCGCGGCATTCGCTTTGCCGCCATGTTTTGCGTGTCGATCGCGGTGGCCTGCAGTAGCGACGACAACCACGGCCCCACTATCGGTGCGCCAACGACGACGGTGCCGATCGTCGAAGGCGGCGGCACGCCCAGTATCGCGGGGACCAGCAATCCAGGCACCGGCGGCGACACGAGCTTCGCCGGGACCTTCGCCGCGGGCGGTATCGGCACGGGGCCTGGCCCTGGCTTTGGAACGGGCGGTACGTTCAGCGTGGGCGGCACCATAGGCGGCGGGACGAACCCATTTGGCACCGCGGGCACGTTCAGCGAGCCATTCGGAGGAGCTGCTGGCACGATCGGTTTTTGAGGGCGGGGCAATTCTGCAGGCTCGCGCAATTTGCTACGGCGCAGGTGTGCTGCGCATGGCGGACGCGCCGCTAGAAGCGCTGCACCGCGCTGGCTGCGCGCGCACCCAGCGCCGATCTGACTGGCCAGACTCGGCGTCCGAGCGCGGCATGTCGATTGCTGAGTCATGGGCAACGGAACACTCGACCGGCACCGAATGCTGGTCATAGCAAAGGGACGATTCGTGCGTATCAAGCCAGGCAATCCTTATCCGCTCGGGGCTAGGTGGGACGGACGCGGCGTTAATTTCTCCATTTTTTCCGAGAACGCACAGGCGGTCGAGCTGTGCTTGATAAACCCGCAGGGTGAGGAAACGAGAGTGCCGCTGAAGCAGCGCACGGGCTTCGTTTGGCACAGCTACATCGACGGCATTGCACCGGGGCAGCTGTATGCGTATCGCGTGCATGGGCCGTACGAGCCCGAGCGCGGTTTGCGCTTCAATCCGAAAGTGCGCCTGATCGATCCATATGCCAGGGCGCTGTCCGGGTTGCAGGACTGGCCAGCCGGCTCTTTCGGTTACGAGGTCGGGAGCCAACGCGAGGACCTAGAAATAGGCAGTAAAGAGGCGCTCGGCGCGCCGCTGTCGCTGGTCATCGACCCGAGCTTCGACTGGGGTGGGGACAAAAATCCGAACCT
>DATHOI010000704.1:0-4344 GCA_035485095.1 Polyangiaceae bacterium
TGCGCGCGGTCAGTGAGGCCGTTCAGCTCGGCGTTGCGTTGGGCGGCCGCGACGGACACCGGGTCGATGTCGACGCCCCACGCCGCGGCCGCACCGCTGAGCAGCGCAACGAACGCGAGCACGCCGCTGCCAGAGCCAAAATCGAGCACGCGCGCCCCTGGAGCCGACCGGCACGCGCGCTCGAGCGCGGCCGCCGCGAGGCGTGTCGTCGGGTGCCCGCCGTCACCAAACGCGAGCTGCGGGTCGAACCAAATGCGCTGAGCGCCCTCCGGCGCGGGCGTTTCGTCCTTCAGCGGTTGAATGACGAGCGAGGGCGTGAGCGCGACCTGGCCCAGGTGCTCCGTCCACGCCGTGGCCCAGTTGGAGCTCTCGTCCACCTCGACGTTCAGCGCGATGCCGCGCGGGCCGGGCGCGGTTTGTTTCAGCAGGTCTCGTGTGCGCGCGGCAATGCCCTCCGCGGCCTCGCGCGTTTCTGCGTACACGACCAAACGCCGGCCGCTGTCGAGCTCCTCGATACCGCCCGCGCCGGCCTCGAAGAGCAGCGTGCTCACCGTTTCCGAGAGCTTTCGGGGCGTGTGCACGACCAGCTTGACCAAGGGCATCGCCCCGATGCTATCCCAAATAGAGATCGCTTCACGCACTTCCTACATTACATCGCGAGAGGTTGAAGGACGAAACATGGCCTATAGCGGATTGAGTCTCGACGGGCGCGTTGCGGTCGTCATTGGTGGCACGACGGGCATCGGCCGCGCGTTGGCACTCGGTTTGGCTGAGGCCGGCGCGGACGTCGTCGCCACCTCCCGGCGTATCGAGCAGGTCGAAGACACCGCGGCCGCGTTGGAGGCCAAAGGGCGCCGCACGCTCCGCGTGACGTCGGACGTGTCGAACCGCAGCACGCTCGAAGCAGTGCTCGCCAAAACTCTCGAGAAGCTCGGCAAAGTCGATATTTTGGTGAATTCCGCGGGCGCCATCAAGCGCGTGCCCACGCTCGAGATGGAAGACAGCACCTGGAATTCGATCATCGAGACCAACCTGACTGGCACGCTCCGCTCGTGCCAAGTTTTCGGTCGCCATATGCTGGAGCGCGGCTACGGGCGTATCATCAATATTGCTTCACTGAATAGCTTCGTGGCTTTTCACGAGATCACGGCGTACTCGGCCAGCAAAGCCGGCGTCATGGGCCTCACCCGCTCGCTCGCCGTCGAATGGGGTCCGCGCGGCGTGATCGTCAACGCGATCGCCCCCGGCGTGTTCCGCACCGCGCTCAATCAGCAATTGCTCGACGGTACCGATCGCGGGCGCGAGCTGTTGATGCGCACGCCGCTCAAGCGCTTCGGCAAGCTCGAAGAGCTAGTCGGCCCGACCATTTTCTTCGCCTCCGAATCCGCCGCCTTCGTCAACGGTCAAACCCTCGCGGTCGACGGCGGGTTCGTGGCGAGCGGCGTGAACCAATAGCCGGGCAGCGCGTGCAAAACCTGCCGACGGTGACTCTGGTCAGACTTGCGCGCCGCGGGTGGCTGTTTCATTTCGAATCTGAAGTTTAGACTTAAACATCAGGTGTCGCGTCGCACGCGCAGGCGGCCATCAGTCGTGTGCGCCGCCTACCCCGGCGTCGCCGCCAGCGTTGTTCAACTCCGGAATGGCGACGGGGAGGGCGTAGGGGCGCATTGCGAAGACGTCGCTCGCCGAACCGGCTCCACATTTGGAGTCGCGGCCCGAGCAGGCGTTTGCAGCGGACGCGCGTGTCGCTAGCGCGCCTTCTTCTTACTGCGAGAGGTCCGGTTTCGGCACCTGACACATCAGGGCGAGCGTGCGTCCCTCGAGGTCGTGAAAGAATGCCATCCACTCTTCCAGGCCGTCCTCGTGGCGGTGAATCAAATGCGGAGCGCTCGTAAACACGATGCCGCGCGTCTGGAGCTCTTCGTAGGCAGCGTTGATGTCCGGCACTCGGAGATACAAGACCGACTCCGATGAAGGCTCGGCGTTCTCTTCCAAAAATAGGCGCGTCCCTCCGCAATCGAAGAACGACAATTTACCGTAAGTGTAGAGGTGGCTTAAGCCGAGCTTGTTTTTATACCAGTCGACCGATTGCTCGATGTTCCGGACCGAGCGCGAGATTTGCCCTAGGGGACCCAGGGCGGACGGTGTTGCCACAGCTGCCTTTCTGCGACCGAGCGCGCTGTCGTTCGGGACGCCGCGCCAATACTTCAGGCGCGCGCGACCCTCGACCCCGAGCTTGGTCACGATGTTTTCAACGTGATACTTGACGGCGTCCAAGCTGACGCCAAATCGCGCTGCGATCTGACGGTTACTGAGGCCGTGGCGCACGAAATGCACGATGCGCCACTCCGCAGGCGTCAGTACATCCGGGTGCGGAGGTCGTCCTCGAGCTCTCGACGAGCGCATACCTGTGAGCTTAACGAGCCCAACGCGGATTTACCCTCCCCCCGGACCAAGAAGCCGAAAACACGGGGGACTGACCAGCTCGAGCGGGCGACTCGAGGGCTCAGCACGTCGGCTGCGCTGTGGCGAAGCCCGGTCGAGCGCAGTGGTGAGCGACCGGGCCGCGCGTTGCACTAGCTGAGCGGCAAACGGATCTCGAACGTCGAGCCCCGGCCACACTCGGTCTTGAAGCTCAGCTGGCCGTGATGTTTTTCGACGATCACGCTGTGGGCGACGCTGAGCCCCTGCCCGGTGCCACGGCCGACCTCTTTCGTCGTGAAGAACGGGTCGAAGATCCGATCTCGGATTGAGTCTGGAATGCCAGCCCCAGTGTCGCTGACCGAAATGATGACTGAGTCGCCGTCGCGGCGTGTTTCGACGCGGATCACGCCCTTCTCTCCGTCCTTCGCCTGATCTGCGATGGCGTGAGCAGCGTTCACGATCAGATTCAGCACGGCTTGGTTGATCTCTCCGGCATGACACGTGACGGGAGGCAGCTCGCCAAACTCTGTCTCGAGCTCGGCGATGTATTTGTACTCGTAGCTGGCCACTGTCAGCGTGCTCTGCACCGCTAGGTTGAGGTCGACGGGAGCCATTTGCCGTTGATCCGGGTGCGCAAAGATCTTCATCGAACGCACGATGCTGGTAATGCGAGACAGTCCGTCTAGCGCTCGGTCGACCGCCTTCGGCAAGCGTTCCATCAGGTAGGGCAAATCCGCCGCTTGCTCGGCGTCGCTTAGCAACGCGAGCGCGCCGGGGCTGAACGAGCTCTGCACGGCTCGATACTTTTCGATCAAGGACAAGAGATCTTGGGTCGCGTCTCGGACGAAGTAGACGCTGTCACTCACGAACTGAGTGGGGGTGTTGATCTCGTGCGCGATGCCGGACGCCAGACGGCCAATCGCTTCGAGCTTTTGGGCTTGGCGCAACTCTGCTTCGAGTCGAAGGCGATCGCTGAGGTCCTGCGCCACGCAAATCAGGCCGGTGGCTTGGTTCGCCGCGCGAAGTAGCGAGGTGGACAGAGACACGGAGACCCGCTTGCCGTCCTTCCGCAGAAGCTGCGGCTCTTCTCCGCTCGTGTCGCTGGTCCCTTGCGCCGCCTGGCGCTCGGTTCGTGTCAGCAAGTCTTCGAAGCGGGCCGTTACTAGGATGGCGTCCAGAGACAAACCAACGATTTCGTCTTCTCGATAGCCCAGCGTCGCGCACGCCGCCCGATTCACTGCCGTAATTCTGCCGTCGGCGTTGCACACCAAGAGCGTCTCGCCGAGCGAGGCGAAGATGTTGGCGAGGCGGCTCTTTTGTTCGGCCTCAACGGCCAACAAGCGACGTATGTTGCCGGCCATTTGGGTAAACGCTTGCGCGAGATCGCCGAGTTCGTCTCGTGAGCGACTCGCCGAGATGAAGCCAAAATCCCCCTCTCCCACGCGGGTCGCTGCGTCGCGCAGCTCGAAGAGGGGACGCGTGAGCAGAATGCCAAAGCTCGTCCCCATGCCGATGGCGATCACCGCGGCGGCTATGGCGATGGCGAGCAGCACTTGATCCATGCGGCTGCGAGCCGCCTCGTTGTCGGCCGTCGAACGGAGGCGAATCTCTTCGGCAAGCTTGTGTACGCCGTCGGTGAGGTTGTCCATCGCCACTTCGTAGGCTTCGAACGCCGACTGCTCGACGCGGCCTCGCGCTTCGTAAGATTCGAACATTCCCCGGGCACCGACTTGGGCACGCTGTAGCGACAGACCGAGCAGCTTCAGGACGCGCGCCTCTTCAGGGGGCAGATCGGCTTGGGTCAGCAGCTGCCGGCGCAAGAGCTCGAAGCTCTGGAGCTTGTCCAGACAGGCTTTCTTTTCCGCTGGCTCACCAGACAGCACGTATCCGAAGCCTTCCTCGAAGATGCCATTGGACACG
>DATHOI010000705.1:0-6430 GCA_035485095.1 Polyangiaceae bacterium
GCGCTGACCGAGCGCTCGGTGCTGGGTGCCATCGTCGGCAAGAGTCCGCCCATGCGCGAGCTTGCGCATCAAGTGCGGCGCGTGTTGGAGAGCGAAGTCGCGGTTTGCGTCTCGGGCGAGAGCGGAACGGGTAAGGAGCTCGTGGCGCGCGCGATACACAGCGGCGGGCAACGCCGGCGTGGGCCGTTCGTGGCCATCAACTGCGCGGGCATTCCCGAATCCTTGCAGGAGTCCGAGCTCTTCGGGCACGAGCGCGGAGCGTTCAGCGGGGCGACTCAGATGCGCCGCGGCTGCTTCGAGCAGGCCAATGGTGGCACGCTCTTGCTCGACGAGATCGGCGAGATGAGCCTGATGACTCAGGCGAGTTTGCTGCGCACCTTGCAGGAGAAGACGATTCGCCGCGTGGGCGGCTCCGCTGAAATCCCGATCGACGTTCGCATGGTGTGCGCGACGCACCGCGATCTGCGTGCTGAAGTCGAGGCGGGGCGTTTCCGAGAGGATCTCTACTTCCGTTTGGTGGTGTATCCGATTCACCTGCCGGCACTGCGTGAACGGGTCGAGGACATTCCGCTTTTGGTGGGTCACTTCCTGCGCACGTTGACGTCGGACATTGGCCGGCAAGTGCATCGCATCGCGCCCGAGGTACTCGAGGCGCTGTCGCGGCACCGTTGGCCCGGGAACGTACGCGAGCTCCAGAACGTCGTGCATCGCAGCTTGCTGGCGTGCCGTGGCGACGAAATCACGCTCGCTGATCTGCCACCCGATATCCGCGAGCTGGGTCTGCCCTCGCTCGGCCTGTCGGTCGTGCCGGGCACGGGCAACGGCGCGCATCCGCACGTGGAAAACGAGATTCTGCCGCTGCGCGAGCTGGAGAGGCGCGCGATTCAACGAGCGCTCCGCGCGACGCAGGGCAGCGTGGGCAAGGCCGCCAAGCTGCTCGGCATCGGCCGCGCCACGCTGTACCGACGCATCGCGACGCTCGACCTGTCGAGGGACGTCGCGTGAGTTCAGGCTCGGACGAGCCGCCCCTGTCGTTACCGCCCGAAATGCTCCGAGAGCTGGCGTCGGCGGGCGTCGATCCGGAGGCCGTGCCGAACCTCGAACAGTGGCAGACGCTTTTGTTGCGTTTCGCGCATCGTTTTAGGGATGAGCCATCGAGCCCGTTGAACTTCGCGTCATCGGCGCTCGGTCACGACCTGCGCACGCCGATGACAGTCGTGATTGGTGCGAGCGAGCTGCTCCTGGAAAGCGAGCTCGACCCAGAGCAGCGTCAGGCCGCTCAGAACGTGCACCGCTCTGGACAAGAGTTGCTCTCGGTCATCGACCAAATGCTGAGCGACGTGACGGAGCAAGCTAAGTCGAGCCCGCCGCGCGCAATCACCACGCCGAGCCTACGCTTGGATGTCGAGAAGCGAACGCACCGTGTGCTGCTGGCCGAAGACAACGAGTTCAACCGCGCGCTGATCGAGCGCGTTCTGCGTACGCTGAATTGTGAGGTGGATCTTGCGCCTTCGGGTCGCGAGGCCGTACGCCGTTTTCACCATGGAAAATACGATTTGGTGCTGATGGACTGCCACATGCCCGACCTCGACGGGTTGGAGGCGACCCGCCAGATTAGGGCGGTGGAGGGGCCGGGTCAGCATGTCCCGATCCTGGCCGTAACGGCCGGCACCGTGCCAGGCGTGCGCCAAGCCTGCTTGCAAGCGGGCATGGACGACTTCATCGCCAAACCGTTCTCGCTCTCGACCCTGCGCCGTAAGGCCTCTCATTGGCTGTCGCTCGCGCGACCCGAAGCATTGGACGAATCACTCGAGCCAGTGCACGAGGTCGAGCCGCGTCACGTCGAAGCGAGTGCTGCAGCGAGCGCGACACCAGCGTCCGTGGACTTGTCGCGTCTCCAAGAGTTGGCCGACGAGGCGGGCTCGCCACGGATCGTGGAAGAGCTGTCCTTGATCTTCGTCGAGGACATGGATCGGCGATTGGAGTCGCTGCGTGAGGCGACCGACGAGCGCGTCGAGCGCAAGTTGCTCAGCGTGATTCACTCCGTGAAAGGCGCGTGCTCGAACTTCGGTGCGTTGCGCATGGCCGCTTTGGCCGAAGCCATCGAGCGTCGGGCCAAGCGCGGAGACGTGCTGGGTTTGGATCTCGAGGTCGGCGAATTATGCAGTGAATTCCAGGTGGTGCGACGTGTGCTCGACCTGGAAGTGTTCGGTATCCGAGCCGACAAGCCGCTCGTCCCGGACGCCGCCGCGCGCCTTGGTTGAGCTCAACGCGCTCGCTTGCGCTCTGAAAGAGAGCGAGCGCCATGCCAGGCCGCAAGCCCAAGTCATTCCAAGGATTTAGCAGCTCTCACCGATAGCAGTGCAAAAGCCAGTTCGCCAACTGGTTCAGCCAGTTCAGTGTGCGAAGTGGGCACAGCGCCTGACGCCTTAACCTCACGAAGGGCGAATGGCCGCGAGAGCGCCGACTGGATCAGCGAGCTTCGGCAGTGACAACGCGCGCAGGGCGTCCTCGACGTAACGGGGGCTGCGTGCTCCCAGGAGAACGGTCGTCACGCCTGGCACGCTACGCAGAGTGACCAGCGCCTGGCGCGACAGCGGTTCCGAACGAAGCGCGGGCTTCAGGTAGGGCTCGAGTGCACTTTGAATCACGCGCAAGCGAGCTTGGCTGCGATCGGCGGCGCGATTGCGCATCGCCAAGAAAAGCCCCTCGAGGTCCCGTAGGTATCGGCCGCGGAAATCCCGAAAGCGCTCCGCGAGCTCTCCACTCAACGCGCCGTCGAGCGCGCGCAATACTTTGCCGAGCTCGGGCGCAATGACATGTGCTTCGATCTCCTCCCACTGCACCAGACTCTCCACGCGTGGTTCGATCTCGACGATGCGATCGCCCCAGGCGAAAAGATCGTCCGCCTCCACGCCCGGGCCGAGCTCGAGCGAGGGGGCGATGGTGCTGCGAAACTCGCGCTCTAGGGCCAGCAGGTTCGTGCGAGATAGCTCGAATTTGGGCGGATTTTCGGGGCGGGCGGGCGTTGCTAGGCGCAAGATGCTGCCGCCTTGGATGGCGTTGAGCGGGCGGTTCACGAGCACCGCGACGTGCTGCCGCTGCGCCTGGGTGATTGCGCCCTCCGTCGACGCGACGCCGAACAGTGCGGCGCTCTCGAGCAAATTCAGAGGCAGCTCGAGAGCATGAAAGTGGTGGCCACCTGGGGCGGCGGCAGATGCGGCGGCGAGCATGCGCGAAATGTCCGTGGTGTCGCGTGCCTCGGGCGCGCCCACGACAGTATTGCTGGACACGCCATAGCCCGCGATGCGTCCAGCAGTGACCTCTGTCTCGAGGTATCGAAACGCTCGTTCGAGTCGGCGGTAGAATTCATCCCGCACGGCTGCCAGTGGGGTCTGGCCGCGCTTGGCGGCGTCGGCGAGAAAATACTCCGGATTGTGTAGGAGCAGCAGATCGAGCGTCTCGAGCCCGAGGCGGTCGAGTGACTGTGTGAGCTGGTCGCTCAGCCATTCAGGGTGAATGCAGTGCCAGAGGCCTTCGGCGTACTCCACCAGTTCCGGAGTGGGCTGGCCGTTCTTCTGGCGAGCGCGCAGAAGCTCGTAGTTTTTCCCTTGCACGTAGCCAACTTTGGAGACAACCACGAGCTCCTCACGCTCGAGCTCACGCTTGTCGACCATGCGTGCCAAGACCTCGCCGATCAGCCGTTCGCTCCGCCCGTCGGCGTAGTTCGTCGACGTGTCGATCAAATTCAGACCCGAGCGCAGCGCGAGCTCGAGCGCAGCGCGGTGCTCTGGGTGCGTGTCATCGATGCGATACCCGCCAAAGCCAATGCCGCTCACCGTCAGGCCCGTCTTTGCCAGCTCCGTACGTGCGCCACTACCTAAGCGCTCGGTGCGGCGAGCCGTACCGAGTTTCGAAGCGCGGCCGGAGAGCGCTCGGGGCGCGATGCTGAGCGCGGTCTTGCCCGGTAACATCTCCGCCAGCGCGCGGTCGAGCTCGGCTGCCTCGACGATGGGGCTGGCACACGCGAAATTCTGACACACGTAGAGCGCGGCCTTGTCCTTGACCAGAGTCTTGGCTCGAGTGAGCGGCAAGTCGGTGGATTCGCTGTCTCGCGGATCCAAATGGGCAAAGATGGCGTTGGGCAGGTAGCGTTCCCCGAGGGCCGTGCGCAACGTCTCGTATCCAGTCTCACCGGGCATGCCGACCAACGCGAATTCCAGCGGGGATTGCAGCAAAAAATCGACGACACCCAGGGACGTTGCAAATGAGCGCGGCGAGCGCTCGATCAATTTCCCGTAGGCGCGCATGGCACGTGCGGCGCGCTCGCGGTAGTCGGCGCGATCGAGGTGGCTGGCCAATTTGGACAAGGCGCGCGCCGCGACGGCGTTCGCGCTCGGAATGGCGTTGTCGTAGCCTTCGCGAGGCCGAGCGATCAATTGCTCGCCATCTTTGGCTGTGTTGAAGAATGCTCCGCTCGCGTCGTCGTCGAAGTCGCTCAGCATTCGCTCGACGAGTCGTGCTGCCTCGCGCAAAAAGCGTGGCGCGCCTCCGGCCTCGTACAACGCAATGAGCCCGTCAGCCAGGAACGCGTAGTCCTCCAAGAAGCCGGGCACGTGCGCACGGGCGCCGCGTGCGGTGTGGAACAAGCCGCCATCGGGGCGCGTCATCCGTGCAAGGAGTGAATCGGCGGCGCGTTCGGCCGACTCGATGTAGTGGCGGTGACCGAGCGTGCGATAACCGAGCGCCATCGCCGAGAGCATCAACCCGTTCCACGAGCTTAGGATCTTGTCGTCTAGGAGCGGAGGAATTCGGCCTTTGCGCGCTTGATAGAGCTGTTTTTTCGAGCGTTCGAGCTCGGCGCGCAAGACGGGCGCGGGCATGCCGAGCTCCTCGGCGACGCGCTCCAATGGGCGCGGCGTGTTGAGCACGTTCTGCCCTTCCCAATTCCCCTTCGCCGTTACGTCGTAGTACGTCGCAAAGTGGTCAGCCGCGTCACGCCCGAGAATCTCGATGATCTCGTCGAGCGCCCAAACGAAGAATTTGCCTTCGATGCCCTCGCTGTCGGCATCGGTTGCGGAATAATAAGCGCCCCCCGGCTCCTGCATTTCGCGGATCACGTAGTCGAGCGTTTCGCGCGCGACACGCGCGTAGTCCGTGTTGTGCGTGGCCTGAAACGCTTCTAGATACACGCTTGCGAGCTGCGCGTTATCGTACAACATCTTCTCGAAATGCGGCACGAGCCAACGCTCGTCGGTCGAGTAGCGCGCAAAGCCACCGCCGACGTGGTCGTAGATGCCCCCGTTCTTCATGCCGTCGAGCGTGCCGCTGATCACGTCCAGCAAGTCTGGGTCTTGCGTGTGGCGGTGTTGGCGCAAGAGCAATGAGAGCGCAGAACAAGGCGGGAATTTCGGCGCTTTTCCGAAGCCGCCATAGCGTGGGTCGAAGCTGCCTGAAAGTTGGCTCGCGGCAGCACGCAGGGCTTCGCGACCGATCGCCAGCGGCGCCGAGACCTGCGCTTGTTGTGAAACGTGAGCCGCGAGCTCTGCTGCCTGCTCGAGCAACGCAGCGCGGTCACCGTGCCACAGCTCGGTAATCTTCTTGAGCAGGGTCGGGAACCCGGGCCGACCGTACTTATCGAGCGGCGGAAAGTAGGTGCCTGCGAAGAAGGGCTGCTGCGCCGGCGTCAAGAACACGGTCATTGGCCAGCCACCGCTGCCGGACAGCGCGACCGTCGCCGCCATGTAGATCTCGTCGATGTCTGGACGCTCCTCGCGGTCGACCTTGATGCACACGAAGCTCTCGTTCATTTGCCGTGCGATCGCCTCGTTCTCGAACGATTCGCGCTCCATCACGTGGCACCAGTGGCACGCCGCGTAGCCGACGCTGAGCAAGATCGGCTTGTCTTCGCGAGTCGCGCGGGCCAGAGCCTCCGGGCCCCACGGATACCAATCGACCGGATTTTTGGCGTGTTGGAGCAGGTAGGGGCTCGTTTCAGAGGCCAGACGGTTTTCGTGCTTCATCGTTTACGTTTGCGGCTGGGGTGACGGAGCACCAATACATGCTCGCGGCGTGGACTCGCTCGAAAGGCGGCGCGTGTCGGTTCGTGAAAATACGGCCGCTCCTGCGAAGCCAGACACGCGAGCACGAGCCCGTGCTGATCTGCCAATACGCGAAGTGCCTCGTCAGCGTACAGCGCTCGCCCGCCGAGCACCGAATCGGCGATCACGAGCGTGATGTTGCCTTGGGGCGCGAGCACCTCGCGGAACGCATCGAGGCACGCGCCGAACTCGGTCTCCCAGCGTTCGACGGCGGCTTGGAAACCGATCCCGGACAGCCGACGGCGCGCTCCGATTTCAGCTGCCTCGAAGTGACGTTCGTCGAGACCGAGCCAACGCAGCCGGAGCTCGTGGTGGTCGAAATAGTCGTA
>DATHOI010000706.1:0-2000 GCA_035485095.1 Polyangiaceae bacterium
GGCGCTGGCCAGGCGGCGGACGGCCAGACGACCGGTTGGCTCGGTCATCGCGATGCGCATCGGGCTCCAGAGTCGCGGGCAGCTTGATCCAGTCCAGATGGCTGATCATCCACTCGATCGGTTCCGGCGCGTCGTGCGGGACGCAGATGAACGGCAGCTTAAGTTCGTCAAGTAATGCACCGTCAGCTAAAGCAGACGGCTTTCTTCGTGGCTGACACAGCCCGAAAGCCATATCGCCACCTGGGGCGGCACTACCATGCCCCTGGCCGGCAACGCCCGTTGGCGGATGTTGAGGGCCGCGTTGTGGTCGGCTGGCGCAGCAACGCCGCAGCCGATGCACTTGAACTGATCCCGGCTTGGCCGGTTGCGCTTATCGATCAGGCCGCAGCACGAGCATTGGCGGCTCGTGTTCCGGGGGTCTACCAGATCGAGCGGGACGCCACGCATCCGCGCCTTGTCTTCGATCAAGGCACGAAGTTCGTGGAAGCCCCAATTGTGCAATCGTCTCCGCTGGCGCCTGTTGGCCTTGACCCGATCACGGATGCCTTCGAGGTCTTCGATGGCAACCGCAGACCGGCCGCGTTCGGCGTCGAGAACGATTGCTTTGCTCAGCACGTGGTTCGTGTGGCGCTGGAAGCGTGCCTGCTTGCCGGAAGCGCGCCTGAGCGCACGCTTAGCGGAGCGGGTGCCGACCTTCTGCAAGGCGCGGCGGCGGGAGTGTTGGCGGCGGCGGACATCATCAATCTGCGCACCGCTGTGAGTGCGCCCAAGATCGTCCACCACGATGTTGACGACGCCGAAGTCAATGCCCCGGACATCGACCGGGACATAGGCGGGCGCCTCGTCCGCGTCGCACGTCGCGGCCAGCATCCATTTGCCGCGAACGAGCATCAGATCAACCTCGCCCTTGGCGCGGGTGAGCATTTCACGTTGGTGGTCGGCGCAGACGAACGGGATGCGTTGCCGGCCGGCGATCGTCCAGATCGAGACGGCATCCTGTCCGGGCAGAAAACGGAAGATGCGTTCGTCGTAGGGCTGGGCGGCGTGGCGATGGAAGGTGCGCGCCTCGTCCTTGTCGCCGATCTTGAATGCGTCGGCGACCTTGCCGATGCACCGAACCGTCACCTGCGCGGCCAGACCGAAGCGGGTGCGCATGTCGGCGTAGGCCATGTGGTGCAGATCGTATTGCCGCGTCTTGCCGGTGCTCGCGCCGATTCCCGCCAGCCACGTGCACGCCGCGGTACAACGCTCAAGCGTCTCGCGAAGCATTGCGGATTGTTCGGCATCTGGAAACAGCCGGATCGAGGCGACGAGCTTCACGGGTCAGGCGCCCTTCTGTGCTTCGATGTAGCGGCGGACGACGCCTTCGGACACGGCTCCTACCGATCCGGCGTAGTAACTGCGGCTCCACAATGTCGGCAGGCGCGAACGGAGCGAAGCAAACTCCTGTCGCAGAATGCGACTGCTTCGTCCCTTGAACCGGTTGACGATCTCGGCGACGGACAAGGTGGGATCGGCCTCGACGAACAGATGCACGTGGTCGGGCATCACCTCCATCGTGTGGACCGTCATGCCGTGCTCTTCGGCGGTCTCGGCAATCAGTTCCTTGAGCCGATTGTCGACGGGCGCAACCAGCACCTTTCGCCGATACTTGGGACACCAGACAAGGTGATACTTCAGGCTGAACCCCGTCCCGGAGTTGGTTCTGTATCGCGGTTCGGCGGCCATTCCGCAGATTATGCTTCCGTCAGATACTTAGCAAGTGTGTCGCTTGCGTGACCGCTCTGCCAGCGGAATTTACGATCGGCGGCGATTCCCGCGTGCGCCTCCGGTTGATGACAGGCCAGCCGGGCGCCCTCGCTTGTCAGGCTGCGGAGTCAGCCGCGAAGGTCTCGCTATATATCGCCTCGACGCGCCGCGCCTCGTCGTCAGTCAGTTCCCTAAATTCCTGAGTGCGCGCGCGCTGCGAGAGGCGGCCGTCATTCTGGTTCATGAAGCGG
>DATHOI010000707.1:0-6424 GCA_035485095.1 Polyangiaceae bacterium
AGCGCCGCGCCAAGCAAGAACGCCGGCGCGATCCGAAAATCGTGGGCTCTGACACTCGCCCAGTTACGTTCGAAGGCCTTGAAGAAGAAGAACCCCGCACACAGAACGATCAGCGCCGACAAGAGCGGCTTCACGAGACGACGAACGCGGCTCATCCTCTAGATTCGCGAGCTACGCGGCCGCTCTCGCGACGAACACGGCGGTCCAAGTGTCGACCCCCAAGGCCTCGTTACTCGAGAACTCGAGCGCACTCTCGACTCGAAAGCCCGCAGCTTCGGCAAAGGCGGCCACTTCCGGAACGAAGAGATAGCGCATGCGGTGCGTCTCGCGCAGCTCATCGAGCGACCCGCTGAGCTTGTCTTTAATCAAGACTTGGTAGTTTACCTCGACCCAATTGCCGTTGGCATGCAACACCGGCTCTGCCAGGCGAATGACCGAGATGCGTTCGTCTTCGAAGCGCCGAATCCGCACGGACGGGCGGATACTGAGCACTGCTGGGCCGTACCAACAATCGAAGACGAAGAGACCGCCCGGCTTCACGTGCGCCTTCGCCGTGTCGAAGGCCGCCCTTAGATCCTCATTGGTCACGTGATAGCTCATCACGTGGAAAAGCGAGATCACCACGTCGAACTTCTGGCCGATGCGCGCCGAACGGATATCTCCCTGAACGAACTCAGGTGCCTGACCGGAAGACGTGCGGCGTCCGACCTCCGCGGGGGTCGATGCGGCAAGTTGTGTCTTGGCGCGTTCCAGCATTTCCGGCGACCCGTCGATGCCAACGATCTGGTAGCCCTGCTCGGCCAACAGCAATGCGTGCCGCCCGGTGCCGCAGCCGAGATCGAGAATCGACGCCGAGCGCGGCTGATGCTGCTGGATGAGCGTGTGGACGTAGCTCGCCTCGGCCGCGTAGTCCTTATCCCTGTACAGAAGGTCGTAATACGTGGAGTAGGCACCGAAAACGGACGTGCTCGGTTTTTCGCGGGTCTCCGGGTCAAAGCTCATGGAACGCATCGCGGGCAGGTCGACCTTCACGCTTTCTAGAGCGAAGTTAGCACACGGTTCGAGCCCGAGAAACGCGCCCGCGTTCATGGTTTGACGCTCCCGAGGTCGCATGTTACCCGCATCGGGGAAATGGTCGCTGCATCGCCCAAGCGCGCTCTCATCACGGGCATCACGGGACAAGACGGGTCATATTTGCTCGAGCTGTTGCTCAGCAAAGGCTACGAGGTCCACGGGGTCGTCCGTCGTTCGAGCTCATTCAACCGCGGACGCATCGACGCCGTTCATTCGGCGCCGGAGAACCGCGAGCGGTTCTTCCTGCACTACGGCGACATGCTCGACACGAACAACTTGAATCGGCTCGTCGCCAAGGTCGTGCCGGACGAAATCTACAACTTGGCAGCGCAGAGCCACGTCAAAGTTTCTTTCGAGATGCCCGAGTACACGGCGCAAGTCGACGCGGTCGGGACTCTGCGGCTACTCGACGCGCTGCGTGAGACCGGCGTACCGGCTCGCTTTTACCAAGCGTCGACCAGTGAGCTGTTCGGCAAGGTGCAAGCCGTACCGCAAAGCGAGACCACGCCGTTCTACCCGCGCAGCCCCTATGGCGTCGCCAAGCTCTATTCGTACTGGTTGGCAGTGAACTATCGCGAAGCCTACGGCACGTACGCCGTGAACGGCATCCTGTTCAATCACGAGTCACCGCGCCGCGGAGAGAGCTTCGTGACCCGCAAGATCACGCTCGGGGCCGCCAAGGTGAAGCTGGGCCTGCTCGACACATTGTACTTGGGCAATTTGGACGCCAAGCGCGACTGGGGCTACGCGCCGGAGTTCGTGGAAGGCATGTGGCTCGCTTTGCAGCAACCAACCGCCGAAGACTACGTGCTCGCAACCGGCGAGTGCCACACCGTGCGTGAGTTTGCGGAGCTCACCTTCAAGGAGCTCGACATCGAGCTACGCTGGGAGGGGGAAGACGAAAAAGAGCGCGGCGTGGACGTGAAGACCGGCGCCGTGCGCGTCGCCGTCGATCCGGACTACTACCGGCCAACCGAGGTCGATCTCTTGCTTGGTGATGCCACGAAGGCCCGGCAGAAGCTGGGTTGGACACCGAAAACGACGTTCGCGGAGCTCGTGACCTTGATGGCCCGCGCAGATTTCGAGGCGCTTCGCAACGACGCGAAGACGCCCAAAATGTTCTACTGACGCAAGGACAAGAGCGCGTCCACGATGCGCTCGATCTGCGCGTCGCTCAGCCCGGAGCTGGACGGCAGGTACAGCCCACGCTGCGCCAGGTCGTCGGTGACTGGGTAAGCGCCCGACACGTCGCAACCAAACTTTGCGAGTGAAGGTTGGCGATGCATCGATACGAAGAACGAGCGAGTCTCGATGCCGGCGTCCTTCAATTTCTTCATCACTTCATCCCGGCTCAGGCCGAAGTCGTCGCCGATCAGGATGCCGTACATCCAGTACGAGTTCAGCGTCCACGGTGCTGCCGGCGGCGTCGTGATGCCGCGTTGACCGACCAAGAGCGCATTGTAGCGAGCAGCATTCGCTCGGCGGCGCTCCAAGTAGAAGTCCGCGCGTTCGAGCTGAGCGACACCGATCGCTGCGAGCACGTTGGGCATGCGGTAATTGAAACCGATATCCTCGTGAACGTAGCGCCGCGAGCCGTCCAGCGGGAAACACAGATTCTTGAAGTAGCGAAGCCGCTCGATGAAACGCTCGTCACGAGCGACCACCATGCCGCCCTCACCCGTCGTGATCAGCTTGTTGGCGAACAAGCTGAAGCAGGCCATGTCCCCGATGCTGCCGCACAGCCGACCGTTGTAGCGCGAGCCAATCGCCTCCGCCGCGTCCTCGATCACGAGCAAGCCGTGCTTGTCCGCGATCTTTTGCAGCGCGTCCATGTCGCAACTGTGGCCGTACACGTGCACCGGCATGATGGCGCGGGTGTGCGGGCTGACCTTGGCCTCGATCAGCCGCGGGTCGATGTTCCAAGTCTCGCGCTCCGCGTCGACGAATACGGGCTTCGCTCCCGTGTAGCAGACGGCAAACGCCGACGCGATCATGGTGAACGCCGGGATAATGACTTCATCTCCGGGGCCAATGCCCGCCGCAACCAAGGCCAAGTGCAGCGCGGTAGTTCCCGAGGTCGTGCTGACCGCGTACGGCACACCCAAATATTTGGCGAACTCGCGCTCGAACTCGGCAACGTAGCTGCCGCTCGACGAAATCCAACCGCCGGACACGGCCTTCGTGACGTACTCGAGCTCGCGGCCCGCCAGGAGCGGTTCGCACACTGGGATGAAGTCGTTCGCGCTCATGTTCCGAAGACCACCTTGTCCTTCGTTTTTCCGTCGTATGGGCCCTGTTTGATTTCGACGATCTTCGTGTCTTCGTCGATCTCGAAGCCGTGGCCGCCGAAGAGCAGTAGCACCATGTCGCCAGTCTCGAGCGGCAAGGTGGTGAACGGGCTCTGGTCCGCTGCGTCGTACAGCGTCAGGCGGGCGCGCCCAGCGCCGATCAGCACGAACTCCTGCACTTGCTCGCACTCGATGTGACGAGGCAGGTGATAGTGGGCCTTGATGGTCTCGCCGCGCGTGTAAAAATTCATCCCGAGCTGCAGCGGGCTCTTGGAGTCGGTCAGGAAGTTGTACTTCTCGCTACTGGTCGCCGAAGCGCGCAAAATGATCGCGTACGTTTGACCTTCGCGTTCGACGACTTCAACTCCCGTGCTGGTCATGAGGCGGTCCTTTCCGGAGCCATCGGCTGTGCTGCTGGTGGCATGACGGACGCGCTCCTAGCACCGTCCGAACCGGCAAGCTACGAAGCGCGCGAGCTGCCGGCTTGAGCTGCGAAAAAGATGCTCACGCCCATGAAGGCTGGCAGGCGCGCGTAGGCCGCGCGAAGCGCCTGCTGGAGCCGCGCGTTCTCCACCTTGTCGAATGGCGGGCGAATGTACTCCGTGTCGATATTCGAGAACCCGGCGTCCTCCAGCAACGAGCTGAACTGACGACGTGTGTAGATCGCCGCATTGCCGAAGCGTCTGTAGAATGAGCGCGGCAGCAGGTTCATGAGCGGCACACGCGAATAGGGGATCACGTCGGCAAAGGGCAGGTCGAATCCGTGTGTCTCCATCAAATAGAATTTGTTCGGCACGCTGCCGCAGAATAGGCCGCCAGGCTTGAGTACGCGCGAGATTTCCCGAAGCGCAGCGCGGTCATCATGGGTGTGCTCGATGACCTCGAAGCTAACGACGCAATCAATGCTCTGATCAGCGAGCGGCAGATGCTCCCCGTCATACAGAGAGTACTCGAGGTTAGTGAGGCCCTTCTGCTCCGCGTTTGCACGCGCCTCGCTCACGCGCTCGGGTTCGACATCCACCCCGAGGACGTGGTCGAAATCGGGCGCAAACAGGACGGTGTTGGCACCGTTGCCGCTACCGAAGTCGAGCAGCTTGTTGCGCGCACCGAGGCGGGGATAGCGAGCGCGAGCGAGGCCATGCCGGATGACCGGTAAGGTGTAACCGTAGCTCGTAGGTTTTCCCAGCTGCACACGCATGATGAGCGGTATTTTAGGCTGCTATTAGCAACTGGCCCGAGTCAAGTCAATGCGAGCTCTGCTCGAGTAGCTCTTCGTAAACTCGCAGCGTGTCGAGCGCGATGCGCGCCCAGGAAAAACGCTCTCGCAAGCGCGTCGAATCCGCAGCGAGCGTCGCCAATAGCGCGCTGTCGCCTAGGCAGCGCGCAATCGCCGCGCTGAGCGCGGCGACGTTGCCCGCCTCGAAGATGGCCGCTGGGTTGGCGACGAGCTCGGGCAGGCCGCCCACGTCAGCGACGATCAGCGGCTTCTCGAACGCGAGCGCGATATTGCCCGGCCCGCTCTGGGCTGCGAACTCGCGGTACGGTAGGACCACTGCGTCCGCGGCCGAAAAGAAGGCTTTGATCTGGGACGATGGGACGTAATCGAGGTGAAGGAGCTTGTTTGGTGCGTCTGCGAGTTGCGTTTCGATTTCCCGCTTCAGCTCCTCGTTCCAGGCTTTGCCCGCGATCACCAAGAACAAGTCCGGCAGCGTACGCCGCGCCAGCTTATATGCGGCGATCAGATCTTCAATGCCTTTGTACGGGCGTACGTGACCGAAGCTGAGCAGTACCTGGGCGCTGTCGGGAATTCCGAGCTGCTTTCGCGCTTCCGCCTGCGACAACTCCTTATCACGATAAAATTCGAAGATGCCGTGCGGCACGACTCGAATGCGTTCCCGCGCAATGCCGAAGGCGGCTTCCAGTTGATCGCGATTGCGCTCGGTGTGCACGAGGTACCTATCGGGCAGCGTCAGAATCAATCGGTTGAGTGTTCTGTCCAGGAGCCCGGTTTCGTGCCCGTGCACGTTGTGTACGGTGCAGACCAGCTTCTTGCCGCGCGCTTTCGTGACGAGCGCGATGCTGAAGAACACCGGAAACAGATACGAGGTCCACCACTGAAAGTGCAGCACGTCGCCCCGCGAGGTGAGCCCCGCATACAGCCAACTGAGGGGGTTGTACCAAGTCAGCATATCCCGGACTCGGAGTCGCGGGTCCTCAGGCCTGGTGAAGAGCGGGTCCTTTTCTTTGGTGCCTCCGCCCTTGTACAGGGCCTCCCAGTAGATGTGTTTGAAGTTGATGAATTCGACGTCCGTGTGACTAAGGAGCGCCTTCGTCAGCTCCAGGCAGTAGTCGCTGATGCTCTTGATCGGCGGCAGCGTGCCGACGAGCGTGACGCGTTTGACGTGCATGTCGAAATCTGGGCGAAAGCCCTACACCGGAACCCCGTGCTCGTCGACGCGGCAGGGCGCTGCACCGGTATCTCGAGCCGTGGTGGCCAGGGCACTCGGCGCGCGGTCGCGAAGCACGGTCGGTGCTGCGCCACGGAGCGGCTGGCGTCTTCGTTCAGAACGCGCCGTCTGGCTCCGTCTCCCCGGATCACGTGGGAAATTTCGTTCCAGTGCACCTAGAAACGCGACATTGGTAGCCGTTGGCCATGTCGACAAACGCGCAAAAATCGCGAACAGGAGGGACACAACTACAGGCCGCACGTGGCGCGGACGCCGTTCCGCATTCCGAGAGCGCAAGAACTTTGTGATCTCGCGGGGCGGCTGCGCCCACCAACATCGTGGATGGGATCGGTTTCGTCAATCGCAGAGCTCCGGTCGGACCCAGAGCGCTTACTGAGCAGTGGTCGCGACCGCGCGGAGTTGGCGCTGCTGGCCAGTCTGCGCGCGATGCCAGCTCCCGCAGGCGCCAAAGCGCTAGTCTGGGAGTCGCTCGGCGTGGAAATCGTGGGCACGACTGCGGCTCTTACCTCGAGCTCGTGGCTGTCGGCATGCTGGCGTGGACTGCTGAAGACGGTTGCCGCGTCCAAGGCAGCAGTCGTGGTGCCCATCGTCGTG
>DATHOI010000708.1:0-4713 GCA_035485095.1 Polyangiaceae bacterium
TGGGCAATGTACCGAATCGGGGCTCTGGCACTCAGGGGGATATCTTCCTCAATGCCGTGCCGTATGTGCAATCGGTAACCGACGTTACTTCATTACCGGCAACCGGCATTCATTTCGAGCCTGGCATGTGGCTCGCAGTACCGCCAACGACCGTGCCCGTTGAAGCGGCCACGACTTACGCTCGCATGGCGTCTATTCCGCACGGCGTGACGATCAACGCACAGGGTTTTTCCGCGGGCAGGACGGCCGGCAAACCTGATTTCAACAATCCGGCTCTGCAGGTCAACATCAATCCGTTCCCCATCGGCCAGGCACAACAACCTTCGGCAAATGGCACCCGCCTCTTTCCTAGTCAAGTCGTGACTAACAAAGGTACCGCAAGAATTCCGCAGGACCTCACGTCCTTTGTCACCGCAGGCACTATCACGCAGGCGATGCTCGACAACCCCAACGTGCTTTTGCAACATGAGATCGCGTCGCAAAATATCCAAAGCTTCGTGACGCTGATCATCACTACGGATTCGGCCGGTACGCAGCCAACGCCACCCCCGAATCCGACGACCCCAGCCGCTGCGCCCGTGCCCACAGTTCCCGGCTTCGCAGGCGGTGCTGCTGAGATCGCCTTTCTGACCGGAGACAATCACAGTCCCCCCCAGAAGCCGAACGCGCATGCCTTCAAGATGAAGGCGGTGTTCTGGATCGAAACGGTCCTCGAGACGCTGGTGGTTCCCCCGTGCCAGGCGAACGGATTGCCGATCACGATTCAAGCTGCGCCGCGTGCTGGCAGCTCTCTTCGACCTACGTTCACTCTGACCCCGCCGAAGGACATCACCGCGCCGAAATCGATCGTTGTGCCATTCATTCAGATTCAATATAGCCAGACCGTTTTCCTGAATTTCAACGGCTTGACCTGGCCGCATGTCTCGGTGGCCACGCTCATCCCAGCCGATCCAATCGTGGTGCCGGTCGCTCTCTTGGCCTAAGAGCCGAGCCTGAAACTCAGCGTTGCCTGCTGAAAGCGTGCTGGCTACTTCGCTCGAGTTGCAGATTTTGCAACGTGCCCGTCGAAGCAGGGTCTTACGTGCGCTCACCAATGAAGGCACGCCGGAATCACCGAGAGCGAGGCAACGATCGAGGCTCGCTTCCATGGGCGCCAGAGTAGAAGCAGTGTAACAGGGGCAAGGGATCGAACGTGGTAGCCTGCTGAATGGCAACGCTTCCACTCAAAGCACAGATCGTTCGTGAAGCGTTGCAAGGGTCGACCGCGCCATCGAAGGGCTGTCACGACCGACTGGCGTCATGCAGGTTAGCGATTGCTCGGCGATAGCGCGCAATTCGGGTGGCAGTTCAGAGATCGATTCGTCAGCGGAGCCAGCGGCGCTGGACATGAATTGGGGCACCATCTTGTGAAGTCGCCGTCGAAGACGCACAGCCTTGGCAAGCGAGGCAATGATCGCCTCGGCTTCAGGTGTCCCGCCCGCTGGAAGCGGCACCACATCCATCGCCTCGAGCACCGAGCTGTAGCCAAGGATATCGAGGAACGCGACCGCCCAACTGATGAGCTGCGGACGTTCCGACTCGGCTTTTGCGGTTGCTCGCTTCTCGTCGCGCTTGCGGCGCCGCTCTCGCGTTCGTTTGGACATCAGGCCCGTCGTCAACGCTTCCCTCGGCTTCGGACCGAGCTCGCCCTTGATTGCGCGGGCGGCGAGTACTCGGAGCCTTTTCAGCTCTTCCGGTCTCCTCGAGCTGCCTGAATCGGTTGTGTTCATCGTGTTTCGCTCGGCCATCTGGAAGAGCACGAATAGGTCCTCGGCCAACGCGCGGTCGGCAACGCAACGCAGTCGATCCAGCCCGCGTTGCGCTACGGGGTCCAGGCTTGGGTCGAACGGAAGCGAATCGTTGTGGACGACGACGACTACTACATCGATCTCCTCTTCTTTCACCGGCGCATGCGCCGACTCGTGGCCATCGAGCTCAAACTCGGCGACTTCAAGCCTGCCGACTCGGGTCAGGTCGAACTGTACCTGCGCTGGCTTGATCGCCATGAGCGCCAGCCTACAGAAGAAGCGCCGTTGGGTATCATTCTTTGCGCGGGCAAGAAGCGCGAGACCGTCGAGTACCTCGATCTCGACGCGCGCGGCATTCACGTGGCGGAGTATCTCACCGAGCTTCCGCCGCGCGAGGTGCTTCAAGAGAGGCTTCACCGAGCCATTGCTATCGCGAGGGATCGACTCACGTTGGTAGCTGCAACCGATGACGAGGACGGTGCAACGAAGATTGGAACTCCGAGCCAAAGCAAACCGGCGACGTCGAAAACTAATTCGAAAAGCGTATTCCCTGCGCCTCGTTCAGCGCGACGTAACTGGCCGAGAATCTACTGCTCGACCAGCAAGGCGCGACGCTGGACGACGAACGCTCTCTCAGGGACTTCGCGTTCGCGCTAGCTCAGTTGCGCAGGATTTCGCGATGAACTGTACAAATTACCTACACTTATCAATATCTGCAGGAGTTTTGGCTCACGGCGAACGTTGCACAAAACTAAACCATCAGTTACCTTTTGCGTGTGTCGACCGCAGAATCCACTCCGAACTGGGACCGCCTGTTCGACTTCGCGCTCGGCCAGGAAGGCCACTTTACGACGAAGCAGGCGGCGGAGGCGGGCTATTCCCCGCAGCTGCTGATCAAGCATATCAAGAGCGGTCGCATCATTCGCGTCATGCGCGGCGTCTATCGAGTCGTGCACTTCCCCGCGGGAGAACACGAAGAGCTGACGACGCTCTGGCTGTGGGCGGAGCGCGCCGGAGTGTTCTCACACGAAACGGCGCTCTACCTTCATCAACTCTCTGATGTCCTTCCGCGACAAGTGCATCTGACCCTCCCCCCCGACTGGGCGAAGCGCCGGCTTCGCGTTCCCAAAGGGCTGGTTCTTTATTACGCTGCGGTGCCGAAGCGTGAGCGTGTCGATCTGGGGGCCATCCCAGTGACCACAGTTCCGCGTACCCTGCTCGATTGCCTGGCCGCCCACGTGTCACCCGAGCTGACCGAGCAAGCCGTTCGCCAAGCCCGAACGCGCGGGCTGATTGACAAAGACGAAACCAAGCTGCTGCGCGCCCGCATGAGGGCGGCGTGACTCGATACGCAAACGCCGCGGCGTTCAAGCAAGCCGTGGAGGTTCGCCTGCGCACGGCGTCCACGAGTGGCCACGATTTCGAGCGGCGGCGACAGCTCTTGGTGTTCGACCGTTTCCTCGCCAGGCTCACCAGCGAGCTCGGCGATGCCATGATCCTCAAGGGCGGGCTCGTCGTCGAGCTTCGCGTCGAGCGAGCGCGGACGACGCAGGACGTGGACCTTCGCCTCACGGGCACACCAAGCGAGCTCATCACGCGCCTGCGCCGCGCCGCCGAACTCGAACTTGGTGATTCCATGGTCTTCACGGTAACGCCCGACACCGACCACCCCCAGATCACGAACGAAGGAATGATCTACGAAGGGCAACGCTATCGCGTGGCGTGCGCCCTGGCCGGCAAGCCCTACGGGCATCCCTTCGGCCTAGACATCGCGTTCGCCGACCCGATCTTCGGAGACCCCGACGTCATCACGACCGCCGACACCCTGGCTTTCGCCGGCATTCCCCCGACAGCCGTCCGAGTCTACCCGCTCGAAACCCACATCGCCGAAAAGCTCCACGCCTATACGATTCCGCGACCACGGCCGAACACGCGAGTGAAAGACCTTCCCGACATCGCACTCCTCGCTGGCGTTCGCGAGATCAACCCGACGCACCTTCGAGCAGCGCTCGATCAGACCTTCTCGTCGCGCAAGACGCACGCGCTGCCTGCTTCCCTACGCTGAAGCAGCCGTCCGACACCTCGTGCGGCGATATGTACATCCTCTCCGAGTTAGCGAAGGCGCAGTGGTCGACTTCCCTGCTCCGCCGGACGAGAACACGAAGCAGCTCGACACGATCATTTGGGCGCCCTACCCCGCTCCGGCCGTATTTGAAGTCGAGGACTTCGCGCTGATTCCAAAGAGCAGCGCGTGCGGGGCACTGGAAATCAAGCGCTCGAATTACTCGAACACAGACGTAGAGATCTTGAAATTCATCACGCTGGTTAGGACCGGAGCCATCGTGTGGATGCCCGAGACGCCAACCCCGAAAAAGGTTCCGGGACTGGGCGTAATCTGCCTGCTGACGTACGACATCTCGAAGCGGCTGAAGAAGCTCATCGAAGCCGGGGAGGCGGTCGCAATCTTTGACGTTAGGGACGGCCGCGTTGATGTCCGAAACAGGGACGTGCTCGTCCTGATCAACTTCTTGCAGTTTGTGGTTCACAGGCAACGCCTTCAGGCGAACCGGGACGACTGCCCAACGGTGGCTTTGCCTGCCGCTACGTGAGCCAGTACCAAAGCCTCGGCCTCGGTCACGACAATCACGAGTGGGGCAGGACCCCCTGCGCCGCTAGTAATAGGCGCGGTTCCAAGCGCCGTCCTCCCTGAGCGCGCGGGCAATCCCGTCGTAACCGGGAAACATCGTCGAACCGTCGATCCCCTCTTGCTGTAGGAGCTGAAGCAGGGTCCCACCGAGCTTGGTCGGTAAGGTCAGCTTGTGCATGAGCGGGAACCCGGGCAAAGGCGTTTTAACCAAGCTGTCTGGGTTGGGCTCGACCTCTTCAACGTACTCAGCGACGTCTAACTCAGGACCCCATTCACCGA
>DATHOI010000709.1:0-16608 GCA_035485095.1 Polyangiaceae bacterium
AGAGGAACTCACGTTTCTGTCGCATCGAGAACTCTTACTTAACACCGCTCAGGCAACAATTGCTGATGAGATCGCACGTGTCACCATTGTTTTGACAATTGGGGCACGTGCCTTCGGGGCCACATTGAGTCGCGCCGCCGGTACCGCCGCCAGCGGCTGTCCCACCGCCAGCGCCCGCCCCGCCGCCGCCGCATTGCCCGTTGGTGACGCACAAGTCGACGAGGACCGGCGGTGTTGGCGGCACGATCGGTGGGAAGTTGTCTTCACACCTGAGGTCGGTGATGTTGTATTCGCTTCTGCCCGGGCAAATGCTGTTGGGATCCAGGCCCGGATCTTGAGCCTGCTCTGCGGCATATGCCAGGAAGCCGATGCTCGCTGACACGGACAGCTCCAAGTACTTCGGCATGAAGTCCTTGAATTGATCGTAGAATTGAATTGAATTCTCGCTGCCTTGTCCGCCCGGGATGATCGTAACGCCGTCAACTGTCGTCGGTGTGGGATCGAGGTAGAGCACCGACTGTTCGTCCTGGAATGGCCAGGAACCGTCGGCGACGACCATGCCGTAGGTCTGTTGCGCTAATTTGATGACTAGGCTCTGTATGTCGCCGTTCGTTTGGTGCAGCGCCACCCAAAAATCGAAAGCGCCGTTGAGCATGCGGGCCTCCGCTTCAATCTGTGCGGCGGTCAGCGATGCTTCCGGCTTGCTTGGATCGTCCACCACCGTGCCTAGAAGTGCATCAAGGTTCCTGTTTACGTAGTCCTCGTAAGGTCGATGCCCGTAGCTGGTCGTGCCGGCGACGTGCTGAGGCACCGTTGCGTCCCCCAAAGCGTGCAGCGGATAGCTGAGACCCTGTGCGTCGGTGAAGCCGCTCTTGACGTACAGGTCCCAGCCGTACTTCGCGAGGTTGTGTAGCGGCGAGAACTCGATATTTCCGAGTGTGTCGCCTTGCCAGTCATCCGACGTGCGCTGCTTCTGATCGTATTGTGCGAAATGGCTGATGCCATCCGACTCCGCGGCGTTCAACGAGAGGCCGGCAATCATGGAGCCATCTGCGATCGCCACGTCTACCGCGCCCGGTGTCCCATTCGGGCCCGCTCCCGGGTACCAGATGCCGCGGTGCTCATTGTATTCATGGGTCGGGTTGGTTTGCGCGACCTGTTCGAAGTGCCAGAGCCCGGTGAACATCGAGCTCCGGATGTCACCGAGCCCAGGCAAAGCGTTGTTGACCGCGCGGACTGGATCCGCGTCCTTTGCCGCGTCGAACGCAGAGCTCGGGTCGCAGTCTCCTCCGCCGAAGAGTGACGCAAGGCAGCTCAAGGCCAGAAAAACGGCCCCCACGCTAACGTCGAATGCGTCCTCTGCCAGTTGGTTGATTTGTTTGATCCCAGGCGCGTTCTGCGGTCGCACCCACAGCACCACGTCGTTCAAGTGATCGTCGACGCTGCCGGCGTGCCAGCCGATGACGGATCGCAGCACGGCGTCGCGAACGGCTGAGGGGTCATTGTTCGACGTATCCGCAAACACGACGCCGCACGGATCGGGCGTTTCATCGACGGTGTAGTTGAAATCCTCGATTCTAAATGAATCGAGCGCCGACAAATTGTCTCCGATTAGGATGGGGCAGTCGAAGTGATTGCTCGGATCGATCGGGAAGGGCTTGTCGTCGTTGGCGCTGACCTTACTTGCTTGTTGTAGGCCTTGCGGCAAACCCGTGCGCAGGACTTGCAGCCGACTCGGTGCGGCCACGACAGCCTTCAAGAAATCCGGAAAGGTCGAGGGACTGCCGGGCGGCGGGAGCGCTGCCGCGGAGTGTTGCATGACGTAGACCGCGCGCTGCGCAATCTGCGAGTGGGTGACATAGTCGTAGGCCAACGCTGAGTTGGGAACGGCGAGCATGCATGTTGCGATGGCGGTGCCTGAGATCAATCGACGAATCATGGCAGTCTCCTTCAATTCCCGCATTTGACGCCGAGTGGAGGGCAGTCCGAATTTGTCGCGACTTTCCATTCACTCCACTCAGAGCGCATGCCGGCCCCGTTCATGGCTTGGACGCGAAAGCGAAGCGTGGAGTTACCGTCGCTGCCCAGAATTCCGCGCGTCGCCGGATCGGTGGGCAGCGGATTGAATTGGATGAATGCTGGGGGCACGGGTAGCGCCAAGCCGAAGAGTGAGGTGAGCTCTTCCGAATCCCAATACGCGACCGAGTAGCCGCGTACCACTGCGCCGCTGGCGTCGAGCTCTTCAATGTCGAACAGATAAACCACCGAGCAGCCCGGGGGCTGGCCTTGCACGCGACCCGACAGAATGTACACGCCGAGACTCGGGTCGGAAGGATGCCAGAAGGTGCCGGCAGGGAGTTTGGGCATCACATCGGCGTGCTCGCAAGCGGGGCTGTACATGAAATTCATGTTTGAAAGCACCGATTTCACGCTAGCTGCGCTGGGCGCGTCGGGTAGCGTCGAGTCAGTACAGCCATTGTCGTCCGTTGCGGTGAGGTCAGGCGTGTGCGGGCACTTGTCCTGGCTGTCGATGATCCAATCATGGTCTGCGTCCTTGCCACCGCACAGCGCGGCGGCGAGCTGCGGATCGTTTGCAGCGGCCCTCCGCTTCCGCGATCGATCACGAACCAAGGCTAGAAATTGCGCCGGTGACGTCGTCCCGCTCAGCAGGTCTCCTGCGATCTTGGCGAACTCCACGTTCAATCGACCGCTCAGCTCGACGGTGCACTCCGTCGCGCCGGTCATCGAGCAGAAGCGGCCGATCGCCGATTGATAGGCGATGTCGCGCTCCGTCCCGGTCAAATCAGCTGGAGCGCGGATCGCGTCCGCGCACTGTTGGAGATTGGTGCTTGGCGGGTAAAGCACAGGAGTGAGCGCGTTGGGGGGCTCGTACAGGACTTCATTTCCGGCGGCGAGGTGCACGCCTTTGGCGTAAAACGCGCCTTGAAACAGGTCGCTCGTTTCCTGCTTGCTGTGAATTCCGCTGCCATTGCTCTTGCCGTCTCCGTAGCCGCCGTGAGCCTCGTTGCCGTTGTTCTTGTCGTCACCGTAGTCGCCGTGAGCTTGGTTGCGCGAGTCGTGGTCGTCAGAGTGGTTGGTCTTACTCCACGGCCAGATGCCCCATTCCCCATGCGTTGGCTTGAGGTCGTGCGAGAAGCCGAGAAGTAGTCGGGCGTTCGGCGCCGCGATTACGCCACGGAACCCCTGCGCCACGACGACGTCGTGGTCGCCCACGACGACGATCGCTAGGTCACCCTGCTGGGTCAATCGGTGTGTTGCGCCGTTCAACTCTAGCTTGTCTTTCACGAAGACCAACGTTGGGCCGTCGTGCTGCTCCAGGTCAAGTGAGCCACCTGCGCTGATGTCTAGGGTGTCGAAATAGTAGGATCCAGAGCCGAGCACCAGATGTCCGTAGGCGTTCACGCTTCCAAAGCGACCGGGCGCGAGTGCGTGAGTGTGATACTCCCGCAGCACGAAGCTTGGCGCATTGGTCGCGGGAAATTGGACCGTCAGCTGGGTGACTTGCAGTGGGTCTAGGTTTGCCGGTGCGGTGGTCGTGCCATCCACGCGCGCGCCGGGGTACTTGTCGACGGAGAGTGCAAACAGACTCCCGGTCAGGTGGGCGCCACGGTCCAAAATAACCTTCGACTTGCTGTAGATATCGCCAACGCGCGCCGAATCGCCGATGGTCAGGGCAGCAGTACCGGTGTTAGTTACGATAGCGTGCGAGGTACCGGCACCTTCTACGCGCGACTGCGCATCGACCTCGACATCCGCCGTTCCGGCGACCGCTACGTCGACCAAGGCTACCTGGGCCGGGGTTTGCAACGTGAGCGCGAAGCTTGCCGACGCCAGTTGCACGGGTTGGCTGATCTCATCAACGCCATCGCCAGCCGATGAGCTACAGGCGACGATCGTTCCGAGTGCCAGGCTCGACAGTGTCACGCCGTTCCGCAAACTAGTCGCGAAGGAGATAGCCATTTATTCCTCTGCCCCTTTCGCCGGTCCTAAGTCCCCCGGCTATCGAATAGTCCGCAAACTCGCATTGGCACGAGTCGCTTGTCAAGATTGCCATTCGATCAAACACAATAAGGTGCGACACGTACTTACTGCGTCGACTCCAATGCGCGATACAAATCATTCACGGAGTACAAATCATGCGCAGAGTACAGTCGATGTGATCGCTATCACCCCCTAGTGGCCGCAAGTTGCGTCACCTGTCGAAAACCGACAGCTCGCGACTTTCTTTTCGCTTCTCGAATCAATATGCACCGATCACGACGGGCGTTGGCTTCTCCGCGACCGGCCGCGCAACATTCGCGCTGATCATTCGTTTTCGAATCTTGTCTAGATAGCGCGACGCAACTTGACGGAAGCCGAGTGTCCAGCAAATACTGCTAGTCGATGGGTGGAGGGGATATGAACAGCCAACGGAATCGGGACTCAAGCAGCGTGCAAGCAAAATCCCGAAATGCGGTTCGACATGCGAACCCGCCCTTGAAAGCCACGATGCGCATCATGATTCGTCCGCGTGCAGAACTGTGGTCAGCGCTTGCGCTCTGGGCGGCGAGCTCATTTTTGCCAGGCTTGGCAGGGGCTATGCGACCGTCGGAGGAGTCGCCGTATGTCGGCCGAGCACTACTAGTACATTTTCTGTCGCTGCTCGGCCCAGCTTCACTGAGATTTCTGCCCAAGTGCCCATTGCCGTTGTTTCTGTCGGCATTGCCTCTCGTGGTAACCGGACCTGGGGTGGTTCTCCTGATTGTGTTTGGGATCAGAGAAGAGCGCCCGACGTTGCTCGCCCTGCGGAGCGCTCTTCTCTGGTTGCTCTTGAACGCCGTTTGCTTCGTCGCAGTAGGCGGCGTGCTCACGTTTCACGGCGGCGACAGTCGGCTGGTTTGGAGCTGGGCCACTAGTCTCGGGCGGACGTGCTTCTTGGCGGGCCTGCCGGCGCTTGGTATGATGACGTTGATCGCAAGCGCAGCTCAGGTGAGATTGCAGCGCCTCGCAGTTGGCATACTGGTCGTGCTGGGCGTTGGCTTCTGGGGGTATCTAGCGCGCGACGGCGGGTCGACTTGGACGCCCGGCACGATTGAGGATGCATTGCTCTCGCCGACGCTCTGGTGGATCCCTGCGCTCAAAGCAGCGACATGGTGCGTGGTTTGCGTAGGCGTCGCGTCACTGTGGCCGACGGTGCTCAGGACGTCCGCTCGCGCGCGTCGAGCGGTTCGCGCGCGTCGAGCAGTCCAACCGGTGTGAACTACCGCCATCACTCGCTCTAGAGAGCAGCGGCAGAGAGGTCAACTCCAAGCCGATGGAGAGATACGAGGTGCGTCTCCCTCATGCGCATGAGCGACCCGCGCTATTTCCGCGCCTCACTGCAGCAGCGAAAACCGATGAAATAGTATCGGAATTCGGGCGCGTGGCTGGTCGTCACCGGGCGGCACGCATTGCGCACGTGACCCCACGCGCCGCCCTTCAACGCGGAGAACTTGGCGTGCTCGTGCGGGCGCACGTGGTCGGCGATAGCCCACTCGTCCACGTTGCCCGTCAGATCGTGGACGCCGAAATCGCTCACGCAGCCTGGCATTTGTCCGCTCGGTACGCTGCGATCGAGGCGCGTGAGCTCAGCGCGCTGCAACTCCGGATCCTTCGCGTACACGAGCGCGAGGTGCGGGTTGACCCAGCGATTGTCGAAGTTACATTGCTTGCTCGAGCGCTCGTAGCCATATGGAAACGGCTTTTCTTCCGGGCCTTCGCAGGCGGTCACCCATTCACGCTCGTAGCAAAGGCGCTTCTGTTGCGCTGTGCACAACGCGCTCGCCTCGAAGAAATTCAGCATCACCGGGGGCTTGGCCGCGAGCTGGTTCGGGTACTCGTACTCGTCGATGCAAAAGTCGAGCGGGACACGCGGGGCATGGCATTCCGGCTTCTCCGGCGCGTAGCGGTGACAGATCGTGATGTGATTGGGCTTGTCGTACTCCTTGTCCAAACAGCGCCGCGTCACGTCCGGGCAATAGTCGAACTTCACGTGCAGCATCCCGCTCGGGCAGGCTTGACCCGTAGCACTTTCGCTGCGTTCGGGGCTCGTCCCGGCGTCTGCAGGCGCCTCTTCCGCGGAGCTTTCAGCGTAGGCGGGAGCGCGCGCGTCGTTCTCCGTTGCGCTGGCGGTGGTGGTCGACGGCGCAGCGGGGTCGCTGGCTTTTGCTGGCTCGGCGCGTTGCCCCGCGGGCTTCGGCGCTGGCTCGAGCGAGCGCGCCGCACACGCGGCGCTACTCCACGCGAGCAGCCAGACGACGCCGAGTCGAGCGCGAGTCAGCGTCAGCACGGTCGCTCAACCGCAGGTTGCATTCAGAGTGCGCGTCAGGCTCGGCTGGCCAGAGCCACCGGTTGGGACGAGCGTGAGCTCGACGTTTTGGCTCAGCAGACCGCCGCACTCGTCGCTCTCCTGCATGTAGGGAACGGAGACCGGCTCATAGCCGTTCACACTGACGACCAAATCCGCGTTGGGGTCGACCACTGCGTAGCTGCATGCCTCGCTCGGTGCGCACGGCATCGCACTCACGCTCGAGCCGTCCGTGCCACTGGTGATCGTGACGACGCCGCTCGTAATGCGATCGCCGTTGCGGTCCCGCAGATCGAGACGAAGCACGGGTACACAGCGGTCGGGGTTCGCTGGACAATCCTGACTGCTCGAGCAGCCGACAGCGCTAGCAACGACACTTGAGACGAGTAGCGCTCCCCAGACTCGGATCATCGTGGCAGCTGTTCTACGTTTCCGGTCTCGCGGTTGCAAGATCGCGGCATAATTCGCGGGGGCAAGCGGCGCGGTTTCTTGCTTGCGCGTTGCCCCCGCGAACCGTCAGGCCGCTGGCGTTTGCGGCGCGTCGAGCAGCACGTGCGGCACGATCTTCTTCAAGCCTCGCACACCGATGCCCTTGACCCGGAGCAGATCGTTCACGTGCCTGAAATGGCCCAGGCGCGCACGCAGCGCCAAGATCGCGTCGGCTCGCTTTTGGCCGACGCCCGGCAAGTGTCGCAGGTCCTCGAGGGTCGCCAAATTGAGGATGACTTTGCCGTCTTGAGTCATGCCCGCGCTGCTCGCCTTACTCGCGCTGTCCGTGGGCGCGGGCGGAGCTGCGTTCGCGCTCGATTTCTCGTCGCTTGGTGGCGTCGCCGTTGGGGTTGTAGTCGGCGCGGGCACGTTAGCCGTGCTCGCGGCGATCGTCGCGCCGCGCGCGCTCGAGGCCGGCTTGGTAGCCAACCAAGCCGCGTGAATGTCGCTGCCGAGCAAGCTTGCGAGCGGCACCTGCACGCCCGACGTGCCACTCAATATGGAGGCCACGCCGACGCCCGACAAGACCAACATGCCGAGCGCCAGCCCGGCCAACTTCATCGCAACGGGCGCCCATACGCTGCCCTGAAATGCTTCCCGCGAACGTCGAAACCAAGAAGGCCGAGTGGCGGGGGCCGTTGAGCCCCCACCTTCGTCCCCCCGAGAGTCGACTTCTGCCGGCGTGAAGCAAGCACCACCGAGTGCGCTTGTTTCCCGCTCGGTCGAAGCCGCGGGTATCATTTAGGCGAGCTCCGCGTAGGGCTCTTCCTCGACCTGGTCGCGCGAGTGAGTGCGGCTCGTGGAAGCGAGCTCGTCACGCGGGACGTAATCCCGGATCTGAATTTCGCCACTCACCGGCACGGCCTCGAGCTTGACGTTGATCGAGCCGTCACTGTTCACGAACGCGACGCCCACGCGGTTCCAAAAGTTCTTGTCCTTGCGTTGGGTGATGACGTACGCGATTTTCATTCTGTTCTGTTCCATTGTGTTTCTCTCCTGTTGGTCGCCGCGGGATTTTTTCCGCGTGACTTGGAGAGCAGACATTGCGAGCGCCGTGCCGCACCCGAATCGCCCAATACTCCCGAGTAACTGCTGAGGTTCTGCTGGCTGGGGCTGGCGTCGCGGGTGGCGATCGCCGGTCGCTCACACCTCGACAGTGCGCGAGGTTTGCCGTGGTCCGGGCGCCGTGATATTCCGATCGGGTCGGATTTTCGACGGAGGCCACGATGCACCAGCGCTCTACTCAGTCCCCGAAGGTGTCACGCCGCGAAGTGTTGAAGGTCGCGTCCGCCGGCATGGCCGTGGGCGCGCTCGCGAAGGCGACCCCCGCTGCCGCCGCCGACAATATCGACTCGTTGATCGCCAAGCCTCCGGCCGGCTTCAAGCCGCTGAACGTGCCCGGGAAGATCGTCAAGGTGTCCGCCAAGGGCGACTTCGCCTCGTACATGCAGCCGAACCAACTCTGGCCCAAGCCGGACGTGGCGAGCGCCATGCTCGAGAAGGCGCTCACCGAGTACACCGGCACTTCGTCGCTGAGCGACGCGCTCGCTGAGTTCATCCACAAGGACGACGTCGTTGCGGTCAAGGTGAACGGCATCGCAGGCCAAAAGGGCTACACGATGGCCACGAACTTCGAGCTGATTTTGCCGCTCGTGCAAGGTCTGATCAAGCTCGGGGTGCCCGCGGAGAAAATCACCGTTTACGAGCAATACCCGACGTTCCTCGCGGGCACGCGCGTGAACGTGCGGGACTGGAAGTTGCCGGAAGGCGTGAAGAGCGGCACCCACAACAACAACGATCACCCGATGCCCGAGATCAAGGTGTATCAGGGCATCAAGACTCGCTACTGCCGTTTTTTCACGGAAGCCACCGCCGTCATCAACCTCACGATGATGAAAGATCACGGGATCTGCGGCTACACCGGCACGATGAAGAACATCACGCACGGCAACATCAATAACCCTCAAGACCACCACGAGCACAACGCGAGCCCGCAGATCGCGATGCTCTACAATCACCCGATCGTCACGAGCCGCGTGCGCCTGCACATCACGGACGCGTTCAAGGTGACGTACGACAAAGGTCCGCTCGACAAGGACCCGAAGACGCGCGTGCCGCACGGCGCCGTGTACGTGTCGACCGATCCGGTGGCGATGGACACTTACGGCTGGAAAGTGATCGACGACGAGCGCAAGGCCCACAACTTGCCGTCTCTGAAAGATTCCGGCCGCGAGCCGAGCTACATTCGCGCAGCGGGCAACTTCGGGCTCGGCGTGCACGACATGAACGCCATCAAAGTCTCGACGTTCGAGGTCTGAGCCGGCCTAGCTCGAGAGGTGCGCCCTCGGCGTCGTTGATTTTCGCTGATTTGCCGTTTTTCCGGCGCGCTCGGCTAGGCTGAGTCATGATTGTGCGTCGTGCGGCGTATAACGAACGTGCGCTCTCCGCCTACACTGCCCTGCCATTCGAAGCTGAGTCGCGCGCTGTGCGTCGTGCCGCTGTGTCTCCTCGCGGGCTGCGGTGGCGGCGCGCAGACCGCCGCGCAGCCGCCCGGTCTGCCGCCCGCACCCGCTACGATCACCGCCCAGGAGCCTGGCGGTGACGCGGCTGACCCGCACGAAGCCGCGCTGACGCGCTTGCTCAGCGCGCCTTGGGGCGCGCGCAACGACAAGGCCGATCAGATCCGCGTGCCGATTCCGGATTGGGAAAATTGGAAACGCGTTCGCTATTTCGGCGTCGAGCACTTCGTGGGCTTTCGTTACGGTGACGAGCACCACGCCATGGCGCTCGCCTTCGTGCAAGCTCTGCCGCCCGGCACCGTCGTGAAGAGCGACACGTGCATGCGCGCGTTCGAGGCCTGGGGTTTGCCACAAACGCACGCTTTCGACGTGAAGTTCACGCCTTTCGAATCCCACTTCGCGCGCTGGCAAAATCAAACGCTCGAGGCGCGCAGCGTCGACGGTCGCGTGAACCTCGGCTTCACCGCGGCCGAGTTCTCTGGCGCTTGGGCGGCTTATCCGGCGTACTCGGACGCTTGCCTGATCTTTGCCATCGCCATCCCGTGGCGTGAGCACAAAGAGCTTGCCCAAAAACTGCGCGATCGCTGGGTCAACGAAGGCTTCCCGATGATGAACGTCGTCAGCGCGCTGCGCCCGGACCACAAGTAAACCGTGCGCGCATGGCTGCTGCTCGTTGCCCGCCCGCACGCACATCGCACGCACGCACGCTCTCATCGCACATCGCACATCGCACATCGCACATCGCACGCTCTCGGTGCTGCTTCGTGATTCGAATTTGATGTTTAAGTTTAAACTTCAGATTTGAAATGAAAGGGGCCACCACACGCCACACGCCACACGCGCAGCGAGACTCGAAGCGCCTGCGCGTCGCTTGCCTGTGTCGGGACGCGGCGTGACCGCGCCGTGCAGCGCCCACGCCCCCCAAATCCTCTCAGGTCCCAGAACCGCCGATCGACGCCGCGGTGAGGCAAGCGATGTGAATCGTGACCGCGACGATCCAGACCAACGAGCGCCTGTGGAGCTTGCCGTGGTAACCCCAGAACGGCGCCAGCGGCGGCACCAGGAACGCGATCAAGCCGCGGTGCCACGGGCCGAGGCGAGCGAGCCCGACACTCAGTGACACGTGAGTCGACAGCAGCACGCCGGCCGAGATGACGAGGGTGATGATCAGGGCGAGGTCCACGGCGACGACCGGGAAGATACATCCGTGCGGTGCGTTCCAGGCCCATCCGTCGCAAAAAGCGGGCACCGCCATCTCGGCGGGAACAATAAGGAGCGCGCGAGCGTCTCTTATTGAAGCCCAGAAATCGCTCAAATCCCGCAAATTGCGGGTTTGGCGTGCTGCCCCGCCACCCTGCTACACTCCGAAACCGTGCGTTCCTCCTCTCTGCTGTTCGGTGCCGCGCTCGTTGGCCTGCTTCTGCCCTTGCCGCTCGGACTCCGCGCCGCTCACGCCGACGGTGGCTCGAGCCGGCCCGACATCATGCCGGTCAGCCAGATTCACGCGGGCATGAAGGGCTACGGCCTGACCGTGTTTTCGGGCACCAAACCCGAACGCTTCGACGTCGAGGTGATCGACGTGCTCAAGAATTTCCGGCCCAAGCAGGACTTGATCCTGATCAAGACCAAGCACCCTCGGCTCGAGATCACCAAAGTGGTGGCCGGTATGAGCGGCAGCCCGATCTATCTGAATGACAAGATGATCGGCGCGTACGCCTATGGTTGGACGTTTGGCTCCGAGCCGGTCGCTGGCGTGACACCGATTCAGAACATGTTGAATGAGCTGGCGCGCCCTCTGCCGAGCCAGATCGACGGTTGGCCGCTCAAGTTCTTGCCGTCAGCGCCCAATGCCGCGCTGCCCGGACACGAGCACCACGCCCTGAACGATTTTGGGCGGCGCTATCAGGGCGACCTGGCGCACTACGACGTGCGTCAGCACGCGGCTGAATTGGCGAGCGCGCTGGGCGCAGGCGACTCGCACTCGGTGAGCACGCTCACCCCGGTTTCCACCCCGATTTTGATGGGTGGTATGGGGCCGCGCTCGATCGCGTTCGCGCAGCAAATGTTGTCGCCGCTCGGCTTGGAGCCGCTACAAGCGGGCGGGGGCGGCGGCGAAGAGGCGTCCGCCCCGACGCGCTTCGTGGACGGCGGCGCGATCGGCGTCGAGCTGATCCGTGGCGACATGAGCGCCATGGGACTAGGCACGGTGACGCGCGTCGAGGGCGACAAATTGGTGGCCTTCGGTCACCCGATGAGCGAGCTCGGCGTGACTGCGCTGCCGACGGCCATTGGTCGCGTGATCTGGTTTTTGGCGAGTGATCAGCGCTCGTTCAAGATCGGTATGGCCGTGCGTGACGTGGGCGCGCTCGTGAACGACCGCCAGTCGGCGATTGTCGTTTCGCACAGCGCCAAGGCGCCGGTCATCCCGATCAAGATGAGCATCCACGGTGCGCCGGGTTTTCCGAGCGCGAATTGGAGCTTCGAGGTCGCACACGACAAATTCATGACACCTTCGTTCGCCGCGGTGGCGCTGGGCAGCGCTTTGCAGGAGGTCGCGAACGAGCATCAAGACGTGAGCTGGACAGCGACGAGCGTGCTCAAAATCAAGGGGTTTCCCGATATCACCTTGCAAGACTACGGCGTCGCGATCGGCGGCACGCCGGAGGCCGGCGAGTTCGCGCGTTCGAATCTGGTGCGCGCGATGGGCACGATCATGAACAACCCGTGGCAGCCCGCGATCATCGAGGGGGCGACCATGGACATTCAGCTCCGCTACGCGCGCGACATCTTGCGTCTGCGCGGCGCGGATTTGCTCGAGTCGGAGATCGACGCTGGTTCACCGGCGCGCATTCGGCTCACGCTCGTGCCCTACTCGGGTCCCGAGATCACGCGCGTCGTGTCCGTGCCGATCCCCGCTTATCTGGCGGGCCAGACCGTGAACCTCGAGGTCGAGCCGGGCTACACCGAGGACCGCGATCAAGCAGCGCCCGACACGCTGGCCGAGATGATCAAGAATTTCGAAAACCCCGTGTACCCGGCGAAGTCCGCGGTCGTGACCTTCGGTACGGGAGACTCGGGCGTCACGTTCAAGGGTCGCATTGCCCACGATCTGCCGCCGGGCGCGCTCGACGCGATTCGCCCGGAGACATCATCCGTCGCGCCCGAGACCTTTCAAACGACGACGCGCATCGTCGTTGATTTGCCTCAGTTCATGGTGGGTCGTGACCGCGTTTCGGTCACGGTGCGCCCGGTTCTTCGCTGATTTTGGTTGAGTGTTCCCTTTCTCCTCACGTGAGCCCATGAATCGACTTCTTCGCTACTCGTTACTCGGTGCTGGTTTGGTCTTTGCCGCGCAGGCTTCGGCGGTCGGCACGCGGCACTTCTCGCTCGAGAAGAGCTCGGACTTCAAAGGTGGCGATCTGAAGGGTGTCGCGGTCGACTCTGCGGGTCACGTGCGCGCCGGGTTCAACCTCGGCTCCGTGCCCGTTTTGCAAGGCACGTCCATCTGGTCCGCGCTCCCGATGCGCGACGGCTCGGTGCTGCTCGGCACGGGCAATGAAGGCAAATTGCTCAAGCTCACCGGCGGCGCGATCAGCGTGCTCGCCGAGACGAAGGCCTTGGTGGTCACGTCATTGGTCGAAGCTTGGGGCGGCGCCGTGGTGCTCGGCACGTTGCCCGACGGCAAAGTCATGAAATGGGATCACGGCAAATTGTCGGATCTCGTGACGTTGAAGGGCACCGAGCACGTCTGGCAGGTCGCGTTCGACGAGAAGAAAAAGGCGCTCTACGCGGCGACCGGCCCCGAGGGCAAGCTGTACCGCATCAGTGAGAGCGGCGAGGCGCAGGTCTACTTCGACGCGCCGGAGCAGCATCTGATGAGCGTGGCGGTCGCGCCGGACGGTACCGTGTACGCGGGCGCGAGCGACAAAGCGAAGCTGTACAAGATCACCGCGCCCGGTCACGCGAGCGTGCTGTATGATTTCGGTCGCACGGAAGTGCGCGCCATCGCCATCAACAAGAAGGGCGACGTGTTCGCGATCGCGAACGAAATCAAACCCGGCACTCAGGCGCCGAGCCGCCACTCCGAGGGCACCCCCGCGCAACCGACGAACGTCGCGCCCAAGAGCAAGGGCAAAGGCACCTTGTACAAGTTCTCGAGCGACGGCACCCCGGACCAACTGCTCGACGACACCGACGAGCATTACACGAGCCTCGCGCTCGGAGATGACGGGCGACCCTATGTCGGTACGGGCGTCGAGGGGCGCGTGTACACGGTCGACGCCAACCACAATTCGGTGCTGGTCGCGGACGTGGACGAACGACAAGTGGGCGCGCTCGTGCTCACGGGCAAAGAGCAATTCGTCGTGGCCAGCGATCCGGCCGTCGTTCATCCGATTAAAGGTATCGGCGGCCCGGACGCTGTCTGGACGAGCAAGGTCTTGGACGCCGGGCTCCGCGCGCGTTTCGGCAAGATCACCTGGGAGGCCACGGGCCCGCTGCAGGTCTCTACGCGCACCGGCAACACGAAAGACCCAGACGACACCTGGAGCGCTTGGAGCGCGGGCTTCGGGGCACCCTCGTTGATAGACAGCCCCGCTGCGCGCTACCTGCAAGTGCGCGCGCGCTTCGAAAAGGACCCGGCTACGGTCTTGAGCGAGATCGGCGTGTCCTTTCTGACTGACAATTTGCGTGCGGTGATCACGGCTGTCGACGCGAAAGATACGGACAGCTCGGAGAGCGACGACTCGATTCATTCTTCGGGCGGGCCAGTCACGCGCAAACCCGAATCGACGATTTCGCTGTCCTGGAAGGTCGACAACCCGGACAAGGACGACCTGCGCTACCGGCTGCAGTATCGCCAAGTCGGGAGTAACACCTGGTTCGATCTGCTGAAGCCCCAGGAGAAACTGACCAAAGACAGCTACTCTTGGGAAACCTCGGATCTACCCGAAGGGCGCTACCGTGTGCGCGTGGTGGCGACTGACGAGCTGTCCAATCCACCCGATCGCGTGACGCGCGACGAGATGGAGAGCAGCGTCGTTCTGGTCGATAATACGCCACCCGTCGTCGAAGGCCTCAAGGTCGTCGGCAAGCACGTGCAAGGCGTTGCCATCGACGGCGTCGGCCCCATCGCGCGCATCGAGATTTCGCGGGCAGGCTCGGACGAATGGACTCCGTTTTACCCGACGGACGGCATCTTCGACGAGCAGCGCGAGGAGTTCGACGCGGACGTCTCGAAGCTTGCGCCAGTGACCCCCGCGCTCCTGAGTCTGCGCGTGTACGACAAGGCCAATAATTTCGTGATTCGCAGCGTGCTCCTGAAGTAGCGCGCACTTTGGCGCCTCGCGCGGCAGGCTTGGAGTGCTAGGCTCCGAAGCACCTTGCTTTTGTCGCGTCGTGCCATTCAGGCCGTGCTTTCCACGGTGCTGCTCTTGGGCTTGGCCTGGGGCTGCTCCGCGTCGAATGACTCGAGCCTGGGCACTCCGACTGGCGAAGGCGGCAGCACTGGCATCGGCGAAGCCGGCAATGACGAGCAGATCTTGCGGCCAGACGGCTCGGGTGAAGCGGGTGACGGCTCGCTCGGTTTGAACCCACTGTGCGGCAAGGCGCCGCGTTGCGTGCCGGATGAAGCCGGTGCTTGCAGCAGCTACGTGCCGCCCGCCGCACAGCTGGACGCTAGCGTGGAGCCTGTCGACGGCGCGGTGAGCAGCACGCAAGCGGGGGCCAACGGCGAAGGCGGCGCGGCCGGTGAGGGCTTGGGCGGTGCGAGCGGTGCCGTGGGCGCCGCCGGAGCGAGTGGCGCTGCGGGTGCAAGCGGCGCTCCGAGTGGCCCCCCGCCTCAATTTAGCTGCCAAGTGCAGCGCACCCTCGCCGCGCCGGAGTCCGTGGTCGCAGAGTGTGCCGTCGCGGGCTCTGGCCAAGTGAACTCGCCCTGCCTCACGTCCAGTGATTGCGGTTGGGACGCGAAGGGCGGCGCCCTCGCCTGCGTGGGCGATTCGAGCTCGGGTTTGTGTCAGCCGTATTGTTGTCAGGGTGACAACACTTGCGAAAAAGGCACGTACTGCGCGGAGCGCCCGCTGCGCGACGCGCTCACCAACGCGCAAGCGCAGGGCGCTGGTGAAAGCGCCGCGCCCACGGTCACGATTCCAGTCTGCGTGCCCGCTGCGAATTGCGATCTCAGTACGCCTTACCCCTGCCCGAAGGGCACGGAATGCGCGTGCGCCTCGGGCACGGCTTGCGTGGTCGTGCGCGCCGATGGCACGACCACGTGCGCGGTGCCCGGCGCAGGCAAAGCGGGCGACCCGTGTCCGTGCGCTTGGGGCAACGTGTGCTCGGTCGCCACGAACCAGTGCCTCGCCCTGTGTTACACGCGCGGCGCACCGAGCTGCGGCGCGGGCACCTGTCAGGCATCAGCAGAGCTGCCCGACGGCTGGGGCGTGTGCGTCGGCGCGAACTAGCCCCTTTTGGTCAGACTCCGGCGCCGTTCTCGTCCTTGCTCAGATCTTCGAGCTGCAGGTTCAACTCGGCGCCGAGGAGCAGCGCGAGGCACATGATCCAGAGCCAACCGAGCACGATGGCCACTGCTGACAACGTGCCGTAAAACAGGGCGAAGCGCGCTAAATGGTGGGCGTAGTAGGCGAAGCCCAAGGACGCGCCTCCGGACGTTGCCACGGTCACGACCGCTCCCGGCCAAACGCGCCGCGCCACGTTCGGGCGCTTGACGGCGATGCGAAAGAAGCCGGCCAAGAGCGCGATCGCGATCGAGAGCACGAGCCCGAGCAGCACGAAGTGACTCGCGCGGTCCAAGAGCGGCACTTGGCCCAACGCGACCAGGTGGAGCAGAGTCGCCGGACCGCCCGCGAGTGCGACGGCTAGCGTGCCGCTCGCCGTGAAGAGCCCAATCGCCAGGACGACGCAGGCCATGGCGATCATGCGACGCTTCCACCACGGCCGACGTTCGGCGCCCACCGTGATCTCGAGCACGGCCATCAACGTGTTGAAAGCGGAGGACGCGAGCCAAAGCGCGCCCAACAATGCGACGGGGGCGACCGCGCTCACCGAAAACTGGCCGAGCTGCGTCCAGACCAGCGTGCGCACTTCTTGAGGGGTCAAATCGACGAGCAAGGACGCGCTCGTGAGCACGCCGTCGCTGCCTTGAGACATGCGCGCGAATAGCCAGCCCGCCAACGCGAACATCGGGATCGTGGCCAAGAACAAATCGAAGGCCATCGCGCTGGCCGCTTGCAGCGTGTC
>DATHOI010000710.1:0-6819 GCA_035485095.1 Polyangiaceae bacterium
TACGACTTGTTGCTTCGTCATCAGAGCGGAGAGCTGCGCTGCGAATTGCCGCTGATCGTGAGTAACCACCCGGACCTCGAGCGCGTGGCGCAGCAGTTCGGCGTTCGCTTCGAGCTGGTTGCCGTGTCGGCGGAAAACAAAGCGCAGGCCGAGGCTCGACAGCAGGACTTGCTGCGCGAGCAGGGCGTCGAGCTTTTGGTCCTGGCGCGTTACATGCAAATCCTGAGCGGCGAATTCGTGGCTGGTTTCGCCGGGAAAATCATCAATATCCACCATTCCTTCTTGCCCGCGTTCGTCGGCGGCAAGCCCTATCATCAGGCTTATCAGCGCGGTGTAAAGCTGATTGGCGCCACCGCCCACTACGCCAGCGCCGTGCTCGACGAAGGTCCAATCATCGAGCAAGACGTAGTGCGGTCGTCACATCGGGACTCCATCGACGACTTGGTGCGCAAGGGCCGCGATCTCGAGAAAGTGGTGCTGGCACGGGCCGTGCGGTTGCACCTCGAAGATCGCGTGTTGGTGTATGGGAATAAGACCGTCGTTTTCGAGTGAGCCACGGGCGTGGCTCTCAACTGTGTAAGCGGGTCACCGCGCGCTCGAGCTCGAGCCACGTCACTACTTGGTGCAAGCGCGCATCACGCAAACCCAATTTACGCGCCTGCTTGCCGCCGACCCAGAGCTCGGTGCCGCTCGGTAACGCACTGAGCAAACGGCGCAGCTGCGTCTCAGTGACCGGGATTTCCGAGGCTTCCGAGATCGACAAGCCGATCACTCGAGCCGACAGCGCCGCGGCCGCGGCGGCGATTTGATCGGGGGGCGTGTTTACGCCCAAAAGGCGCGGCCTGGCTCCCTCCAAGGCTAGGTAGAGCGCCACCATCTCCAAGCCGAGCCCATGCTGTTCGTCCGAGAGCGTCGCCAATAGCACGGTGGGCCCGCCCGCTCGATCGTCATAGGCGGACAGCAAAAGGCGCAGCTTGCTGGAGAGCACCTCGGAGACGAGGTGCTCGTGGCGCACGGCGATGCGCCCGGCCGCCCAGGCTTCACCCACGCTGTCTATCAGTGGGGCTGCCACGTCAGTGAGGAACTGCTTGGGCCCGAGCAGTGCGACGCTGCGCCGCAGCTCATCGTGCAAACCGTCGGGGTCGTCGTCGACCAGGCGACCAAGCAGTGAATCGACGGTGGGCGTGCGCCGGTCGTTGTCCGCGTCCGTGCGAGCCGAGTTGACCAGTAGCGCGCGTAGGTCGACCGCCGTGCGGTGGATCACCTCGCCGGCGCGGAACCCGGCTTTGAGCGCGCGTGAAATCAGGACTAGGCGCTCGACATCCGAGTCAGTGTAGACGCGCACTTGCGCTCCGTTGCGTACCGGCTTTGGGAAGCCGTAGCGGCGCTCCCACATGCGAAGCGTGTCCGACGACACTCCGGTCAAACGCGACGCGACACGGATCGAGTAGCCCTGGGGCGCGTCAGGGGTCGCGGCGTCTTCGCGCTCCGCCATGTCATAGACGTAGTCCTGGACAAGTGTTCGTCAAGCCTACGCGCTGGCCGTGTGCCGCATTCAAGCAGCTGAAATTAGAGAGGTTTTGCCGAGCGCGCGGCTTCGATGGCTTGATCGATCGCCATTGGGTTGAAGCCCACCATGATCTGCCCCATCAGGTCGATGACCGGAATGCTGGAGCCCGAGCGCCCGGCTCGCGCGAGCTTCTGGCGCATCTCTGCAGCCGCGACTTCGTTCTCCTCGATGTCTTTGTCGATCACGGTCACGCCGCGTTGCTTCAGATAGCGCGCGGTGTCGTGACACGGTTTGCACCAGGAAGCGCCATAGATGATGGCGCTGATGCCACTGGCGAGCGCCTTTTGCGGCGCGCCGGAGGCGTTGGGCTCTGCGTTCGGCGTGGAGGAGTCGGAGGGCGTTGGCTGGGCGCTTGGTGCGAGTGCTTCGAGGCGAGCCTTACGTTTGCTTGCGCCGAGCTCGTCCCACGCGGAGCGCGTCATGGTCTTCACGCGGTAGGCACCCGTGGGCGTCACCTCGTTCATGTTGGCGACGTACACGAGCTTGCCCGTGCCGTCCTCGCGCGTGGTGACGACGACGCGCACGTTGTCGCGCCCCTCCTTCGGCACGTCCGTCGGTTTTTCGACGACGTGGAAATCCCCCTTGTCGTCGATCCAGGTCAAAAGTAGGTTCGGAGTGTCGTCTTTGATCTCGAGCGGTGGGAGCTCGCTCACTTGTGGCGTGGCGCCCGTGTCGTCACTCGGCGCCGGCGCGGCCTGCCGATGACACCCGGTAAGGCCGAAAGCTAGACCAAGCACCGTCAGAGTTAGCGCCAACAATTGCCGTGAACGGGTCATGCGCCCCTCGAATCGGCCTGCGCCAGCGCTTCCGATAGCGTTGCCCATTCGCTCATCATGCGCTCCATCTCGCTTGCCAAGCTTCGTTCCTTGTTTGCCAATTCGTGCAGCTCTGCCCAATTGCCGCTGCCTGCTTCGCGTAGCGCCTTTCGATGGCTCTCAAGCTGCTCTTCTCCCTTCTGGATTGCAAGCTCGAGCTCCTGGACGCGCTTTCGCTTGCGTGACAGCTCGCGGACGTCGTCCTTCCTCGCGTTGCCGGCGTTGCCGCGCTCTGCTTTGGCGGGTTGCGCGCGCGGCTTCTGCGTTTGGCCCTTGCCTTGCCCGCGTTCCTGCTTGCGCGCGCGCGCGGCCTCGAGCTCGAGCTCGGCTGCTTGCTTGCGCAGCCTGGCCTCCGCGTAGTCCTTGAACCCGCCATCGTAGAGATCGATGCCGTCCGGACCGAAGCTCGCCGTGCGCGTCGTGACCGTCTCGAGGAAGCGTCGGTCATGCGAGATCAGCAGCACGGTGCCTTCGAAGCCGACCAACGCCTCTTCCAAGATCTCCGCCGCAGGAATGTCGAGGTGATTCGTCGGCTCGTCGAGAAACAGCAAATTGCGTGGCTCGAGTAAGAGCTTGGCCAACGCGAGGCGTGTGCTTTCCCCGCCGGAAAAGCTGGAGACGCGGCGCAGTGGGTCGTCGCCGTAGAAGCGAAAACGTGCCAGGTATTGTCGCGCGCCATCCACGTTCAAGTCCCCGCGCACGCTGCGAATTTCTTCGACGGCAGTCTTCTGCGGATCGAGTGAACCGAGGTGCTGATCGAAATAGCCCTCGTACAGGTTCGTGCCGCGTTTGACGTCGCCGCGATCGCTCGTTTCACCGCGGCCTGCGAGCAGCTTCAAGAGCGTCGATTTACCGCAGCCATTGGGCCCAACGATACACAACCGATCACCGCGCCGCAGCAACAGCTCGAACCCGGAGAACAGCTCTTTTTCACCGCGCACGCCGGCCAAGCCTTTGGCGTCGAGCACGATGTCGCCGCTGCGTGGAGTTTCGGCAAAGCGGAAACGTACGCGTTCGGCGCGCGCCCACACGTCCTCGGGGCGGTCGACGCGATCGAGCTTGTCGAGCATGCGCCTTCGCGACTGCGCTTGTTTGGTCTTCTGGCCCGCGATGTTTCTGCGGATGAAGTCTTCCGTCTTGGCGATGAAGCTCGCTTGCTCTTCGGCTAACCGGCGCTCGTGCTCCAAATCCTCGGCGCGCTCTTCATGGTACTGGGTGTAAGGCAGGGGATAGCTGCGGAAGGTGGTTCGGCCGAGCTCCATCGTCGTCGGGCAGACCGCGTCCAAAAAAGCGCGATCATGGGAGACGACCAACACCGCGCCGCGCCAGCCATTCAAGTACGTGGCTAGCCACTCGATAGTCTCCAGATCGAGGTGATTCGTCGGCTCGTCGAGGAAGAGCACTTCCGGCTCATTGGCGAGGACCACGCCGAGTGACAGCCGTCCGCGCTCACCGCCGGAGAGCGTGCGGACATCGCGCTCCAAGTCACGCGCAGCGAAGCCAAGCCGCATGGCGATCATCTCGACGCGCCGCTCGAGTTGGTCGGCACCAGCGTGTTGGTAACGATCCATCGCACTGGACAGCCGATCGAGCGCTGCTGCGTCGCCGCTCGCCGCTTCCTCTTGTGCGCGTGACAGCTCTTGGCGAAGTTTCAGTAAATCACCGAAGCCTGCCAGAAGATTGTCCATCACGCTGCCCTCGGCGCGCACCTCATGTCCTTGGCGGTAGTAGCCGAGCGCGGCACCTTTTTTCAGGTTGACCGTGCCTTCGTCCGCGTCGAGCTCGCCCGCGATCACGCGTAGCAGCGTGCTCTTGCCGGCGCCGTTTGGTGCCACCAGGCCGGCCCGCTCGCCGAGCTCCAGGCGGAAGCTGACGCCTTGAAATAGGCGCTCGTTACTGTACCCAAAACCCAGGTTGGCGACTTCGAGCAGGGACAAGACGCGGGAGGGTCTAGCATGAGCCGGGAGGGCCGTGCGGAGGCTCTCGGGGAGCTGCACGGAGTGGCTTGAAAATCGCGATCGAGCGTGGGCGCGAAACAAACTGCAGCTCGACGGCGTAGGCCTGGTACCACGCCTCCCCAACTGACGACGAGCACGCCCCCCATGCGCGATACCTTCCCCGAAGCAAAAGTCCACCCGGCAATTCAAGAGAAGATTGCGACGTACCGCGAAGCGCAAGTCACTCAGGTCAAGCAACTGATCGCCGCGCACCGTGTGGTGATTGTCGGCATGTCTCAGAACCCGTTTCCCAAACGCGCGCGCCGCTTCTTGGATGGCAAGGGGATCGCCTATGAGTACCTGGGCATCGGCAGTTACATGAGCGAGTGGAAGCCGCGGCTCGTGCTCAAGATGTGGACGGGCTGGCCGACGTTTCCGATGATCTTCGTCGACGGTGTTTTGATTGGCGGCTTCCAAGATTTGGAAAAGCTCGATGCGAGCGGCGAGCTCGGGCGCATTTTGAGCAGTCCGCGCGTCGACTGAGACAATTTGTACAACGCGCGCGCTTTGTAGCTCGGCTCCACAATGCTCGTCTGGATCTAAAGTCCGGCGACCTTCAGCGCAATTTTTCGACGCTGAGTGCTCGATTCGGGTCAGACAATTCCGATCGCGCTATGAGCCGGACTTGGCCGTCCGCTACTCTTTGAGGAGCAAGCGAATCGAGTCGTGTGCTTCGTCTCGGCATTTGCCGAGCTGAGCCGCGGTGAAACTCGCGACAGACCACTAGGAGCTCTGGATGGTTGGCAACGCCTCGGTTTGGTCGTGGGTTCGAGCGACGTGGCTACTGCTCGTGCTGCTCGTCGTCGTCGCTTGTCAGGGCAAAATCGGCGCTGACGGCGCGCAGCAATCTCAGCGTGCTGGCAGCGACGCGGGCGGCATGGTGAGTGCCAATTCACCGTGTCCGCTGGGACAAACCTCGTGCGACGGTCGCTGTGTCGATACAACGACCGACGCCGCGCATTGCGGCAGTTGCGCGCTGGCCTGCGGGACCGGCGACGTTTGCGAAATGGCAACGTGTCACGCGCTGTGCGCAGAAGGCGATACCTTGTGCGGCAGTAGCTGCGTGTCGATGCAGAGCGATCCAAGCAACTGTGGCGCCTGCGGCAAGGTTTGTCCTACGGGTCAATTCTGCAGTGACGGCGCTTGCTCGACCTCTTGCGCACATCAAATCTGTGAGCCGTCGGCGGGCGCGCAGCAGTGCGTCGACGTGAACACGAGTCCCGACAATTGTGGTGCGTGCAACGCTGCCTGCGCGACTGGACAGTCCTGTGTAGCGGGCGCCTGTCAATTGCTCTGTCCGGATGGCCGAAGCGCGTGCTCGGGTCAGTGTGTCGTGCTGAGCACGGACAGCGGCAATTGTGGGGCGTGCGGCAACGCGTGCACTGCCGGCCAAGGTTGCGTCGACGGCGCATGCGGCTGCCACGCTGGCCAAACCCTGTGCAGTGGCGTGTGCACGGATACCAGCGCCGATGCCATGCATTGCGGCAATTGTACGACGGCCTGTTCGTCCAACATGCTGTGCGATCAAGGCAGCTGTAAACCCATGGCCACGGGCTGCAGCGCGGGGCTCACCACGTGCGGGGGTAGCTGCGTCGATCTGCAGTCGAACGCTAGCCATTGTGGCACCTGTGGCGTCGCGTGCCCCAACACGCAAACCTGCACGGCCGGTCAATGCACGTGCCCCAACGGCGGTACGCTGTGTGACGCAGCGTGCGTGGACACGCAATCGAACGACGCGCATTGCGGCGACTGCGCCACCACGTGCAGCGGAGGCGAGCACTGCAGCGCCGGAAAGTGTGCGTGTCCGGCGGGGCAAATCGTGTGTGGGAGCACCTGCGTCGATCCGATGACCAGCAACGACGACTGCGGCGCATGCAATACGGCGTGCACGGGCGGCCAGAGTTGCACGAGCGGCAAATGCGCCTGCATCGCCGGCCAAACGCTGTGCAGCGGCAGCTGCATCGACACCACGACGAGCAACGACAACTGCGGCGCGTGCGCTAATCCCTGCACCACTGGTCTGACGTGCAATGAAGGCAGTTGCACCAGCAACTCGGGGGCCGACGGCTGCAACGGCTTGGCCCTCGGCATCACCATTCAGCAGATTGCAGCCTATCAATCGGTGAAGATCCCGATCATGACCGACGGCACTGCGCTGCCTCCGTCGCCCGTGAATACGACCGTGCCCGCTGCCGGCCAACGCAACGCGGACGTCGTGGTCGGGCGCGACACCATGTTTCGCGTCTTCGTGACCGTCGCGAGCGGCTTCACTGCGCGTCAGATTTCGGCGCGCCTGACCCTGACCAACGGCGATGCGAGCGACCAGTACTTCGCCAAGCAGACGGTGAGCGTGAGCTCGGTCGAGGCGGACACCACGACGACATTTCAGATCTACGCGCCCGCCGCCAAGATCGCAGACGATTCGCAATATCGCGTC
>DATHOI010000711.1:0-3081 GCA_035485095.1 Polyangiaceae bacterium
GTCGCGGCATCACGCGTTTGATTGGCCTTCGTGCACAGCTCGCCGAGTAGGTTCGTGACTCGCCCCTCCTCACGCGGCATGAGCTCGTAGCCGACGAGCACGAGCACGAGCAACGCGATCGTCCACACCCGGCGACGGACGGATACAGTCACGGGAGCTGAGCGTACTCGCGCGCGCCGTGAGAAAGGTGCTAAAAGCGCCGACCGTCCGAGACGTGGCATGCAGAGCTGGTTGTACGAAGAGCTCAAGATAGCCGGCTGGGTGCTCGTGCCCATCTCGTGCGGCGTGCTCTTGGGTAAGGCCGGCGTACCCAAGCGGGCCGCGCGCGGCTTCTTCAGCTTCGCCTTTTACGGCTGTCAAACCGGGGTCACGGTATGCGCGCTGTGGATCGCTCGCATCCAAGCGCAGGCGCGACTGCTTCCGCTTCTGGCGCTGAGCGGCTGGCTACTCACCGCGGCGTTTGCCTGGCTTTTGAGCCGTAAGTTATCGAGCGACTCGCCGAAGCGCGGCGCGTTCATCGTCAGCATGAGCATGAGTAACAACGGCTTCACCTTGCTCGGTTTCATCGCGCTCGCGCTGTTCGGTGAGCTCGGCTTGGCACAAGCCACTTACGCGCAGCTCTTGTACACGCCGTTCTTCCTCTTGTGTTGTTTCCCAATCGCGCGCGTCTTCGGACGGCGCAGCGAGCGACAACCGCTCGGCTCATTGTTGCTCGAGAACGCCCAGGACCCGCGAGTCTGGGTTCCACTCTTGGCCATCGGCTGCGGGCTGGCGTTGAACGGCGCACACGTGCCGCGACCTTCGGTCGTGAGCCCCATCACCCGCGCCTTGATCTACCTCGGCACGACGGCCTCGAGCTGCGCGATCGGCCTACTTTTCAGCGGGTTTCACCTGCGCCGCTATTGGCGCGAGAATTTGATCTCAATCATCCACCGTTGCACGTTCTACCCGCTCTTCTACTGGGGGCTGGCGCGCGCGGTCGGCCTGGGCGCGCTCGACACCGCGATTCTCGTGCTCTACGGCTTGGTCCCCAGCGCGCTGCTCGCCAACTTGCTGGCTGTCTTCTTCGAGCTCGATACGGACCTGACGAGCTCCATGTTCTTGGTCAGCACGGCTTGGTTCCTGCTCTTCGTGCTGCCGTTTTTTTCGATCAGCGTGGCGCGTTGAGCAGCGGCTCAAGTCTCCTTTTGCCTGGGCACCAAAAGCTTCGCGATCAGCCCCGTCCAGCCCGTCTGATGGGACGCACCGAGACCACGGCCATTGTCCCCGTGAAAGTATTCGTAGAAGTTGATGTAGTCGCGAAAATGCGGATCATTCTGGAGCAGCGCGTTGTCGCCGTAGATCGGCCGGCGCCCGTTTTGGTCGCGCGCAAAAAGACTCGTCAACCGCCGCGCAAGGTACGCCGCAATCTCCTCGAGTGTGAGGTAGGTGCCGGAACCAGTCGGGCATTCGACCTTGAAATCATCCCCATAATAGTGATGAAAGCGTTGTAAGGATTCGATGATCAGGAAGTTGGCAGGGAACCAAATGGGGCCGCGCCAGTTGGAATTCCCACCAAAAATCCCTGATTCGGACTCGCACGGTGAATAGGCGACCGTGAACCGCTCGCCTTTGACATCGAGCACGAACGGGTGCTCGCGGTGGTAGCGCGACAAACTGCGCACACCGTAATCCGAGAGAAATTCGTTCTCGTCCAACATGCGCAGGAGCAATCGCTTCATGCGGTGTCCGCGCAGCAAAGACAGTAGATGCCGTTCGCTGTTGGCGGTCTCGGTCCAACGCGAGACGAGCTTGGCGAGGTCTGGCCGATATTCGAGGAACCACTTCAGACGCCCCGTGAACCCCTTGAGCGTGTCCATGATCTCGGACTGCAATACTTCGACCGCGAATAGCGGCATCAAGCCCACGAGCGACCGGATGCGCATCGGAAACGGACGTTCGTTCGGCACGTGGAGCACGTCATAGTAAAATTCGTCGGTCTCGTCCCATAAGCAAACTTCCGTGCCGATCGCCGTCATCGCTTCGGCGATGTGTAGGAAGTGTTCGAAGAACTTACTGGCGATGTCTTCGTAGACATCGTTCGCGGTGGCGAGTTCGAGCGCGATGCGCATCAAATTCAGGCAATACATGGCCATCCATGCGGTGCCGTCGGATTGATCGATGTAGCCGCCGGTCGGCAGAGGTCGACTGCGGTCGAACACGCCCACGTTGTCGAGCCCGAGAAACCCGCCCTGAAAGATGTTGCGCCCCTCCGCGTCCTTGCGATTTACCCACCACGTGAAGTTGATCATCAACTTGTGAAAGACGCGCTCTAGGAACTTGAAATCCCCCGCGCCGCCGTGTTGCTTCCGGTCGATCTGAAAGACGCGCCAGGCCGCCCAGGCATGCACCGGTGGGTTCACGTCACTGAATGCCCACTCGTATGCAGGCAATTGCCCGTTCGGATGCATGTACCACTCACGAGTGAGCAGCACGAGCTGAGATTTCGCAAACTCCGGATCGATGACCGACAGCGGAATGCAGTGAAATGCCAAATCCCAAGAGGCATACCAAGGGTACTCCCACTTGTCGGGCATCGAGATCACGTCCTCGTTCGTGAGGTGGTCCCATTCACAATTGCGGCCAGTCTTGCGGCGTTCGGGCGGTTTTGGTTGGGTTTCGTCGCCGAGCAACCACTGACGAACGTCGTAGTGAAACGTCTGTTTGGACCAGACCATGCCCGCGAAGGCTTGGCGTTGAATCCGCCGTGCGTCCTCGTCCGGCATCTGAGCTTGGAGCGCGGCGTAGAATTCGTCCGCCTCGCGCAGGCGTTCTTCGAACAACGGTTGAAAATCGCAGAACGGATCGGCGTGCGCCGTGAGCGACAAGCGCAAATTCAACTCGACGGACGCGCCCGGCGCTAGCGACAGTGAGTAGTGCGCGGCGGCCTTCGTGCCGCGGCCTTCTTTCGAGACTCGCTCGTGTTGGCCGTGCACGACGTAGTCGTGAAATGCGTCCTTCGGATACGTTGCGCCGCCGTCGCTATTGAAGATGCGCCGAAAGTTGGTTTCGTTTTCGCAGAACAAGAGAGTGGGATCGCCC
>DATHOI010000712.1:0-9169 GCA_035485095.1 Polyangiaceae bacterium
TCGGCGTCGACGAAGCGCCGTCGTCTTCGCGCATGCAGGTGGCCAGTGTGCAACCCCCTCACTCGGCGCCTGCGCCTCGCCCAGTGAGCGGCAGTACGCCAGTAGCTCGGCCGGCGAGCGGCAGCGTTCCCGCCGCTCGACCGAGTAGCACTGACCCTCCTGCGCAATCTCCGGCTCCGGCTCCCGTGGAGAGTCCGGAACAAGCCGCTTTCAAGGCTGAGATTCGCGAACGCGCGGCACGCGGGGGCGAGTCTTATTACGATATTTTGGGCGTCGCTCCGGACGCCGTCGCTCCGGTCATTCAGGCGGCGTTCTTTCAGCTCGCAAAAAAGTGGCACCCCGATCGACTCGGCCCCGACTTGAGGGACGTGAAGGATCTAGCCACCAAGGTGTTCTCGCGCATGAGCGAGGCCCATCAGATCTTGAGCGATCCGACGCGACGCAAAGAATACGACAACGTGCGCAAAGACGGCGGTGGCAGCGCGGAGGAGCAGGAGCAGGTGCAGCGCGTCATTCGCGCTGCCACGGCGTTTCAGAAGGCAGAGGTACTGGTCAAGCGCAACAACACGAGCGCAGCGCTCGAGGAGGCCAAGAAAGCCCTGGAGCTCGATCCGTCTCAAGCCGACTACATCGCACTCTTGGCCTGGCTCGAAGCCAGTCAACTGAATCCCAACCTCGACGACATCCTCGCGCGGATCGAGAAAGCGACGCGCATGGAACCGAACAACACGCGCATCCGTTGGTACCGCGGGCTGTTGTTGAAGCGCTTGGGTAAGAACGGGAAAGCGGTGGGGGACTTTCGATTCATCGTCGAGAACGACCCCCGACACCTGGACGCGCAGCGCGAGATTCGCTTGTATGAAATGCGCCGCGCTGAAATGCGCCGAACCGGTCAAAAAACCCCGAGTGATCGCCCGAGTGGCGGGCCGCCGACGAGCTCGACTCCGCCGGCCAGCGACCGCAGCAAGAGCCCCGACGGCGGTCGCTTCGGCAAGTGGTTCAAGCGCTGAGCCGAGCGCAGTCAGTCGCCGCGCGTGACCGTGATCTGCGTGACGGTCACGTCACCGAGCTCGCTCTGGCAAACACCAAACGGGATTCGCGCCGGTATGAGCGTCGTGTCCAAGTCACAGCTGTTGCTCGCGCCAGCATCGCTGAGCGTGATGTGAGCGCCCTCACGACGTAGCGTGAGCGTCGACGTCGTTGCAGCGACCGCGTTGAGCGCTGGAAGCCGGCAGGGTGAGCTCGGATCCGGCGAATCAGCGGCGGACACCCATTGCGAACCGAGGCGAAGCGTGGGCGCGCTCTCTGAACTAAATACGATTTGTGCCGAAAAATCAGCATATTCCGCGTCGTCGACCCAGACGCAGGTGACGGCCCCGCCGCTCGCGAGCTGGGAGAAGTGTAGTGCGCCGTCGTAACTGACATCGCCATTGGGTGGGTGATCCGGCGCGAGGTGAGCGGGGCGTGTCGAATCTCCGACGAGCGCGCCGTCGCTGGCAAAACTCGACCTCGTTCCGAGTCGCGCGCCGTGCAGCACGGGGCCGCTGCTGTCGGCGGTGAGCCAGACGAACGCGTCGAGGCCGGTTGGTACGAGGTGCGACGAGCTCAAGTCGGCATCGAAGTCGAGATCCGCGGAGGCCGCGGCGAAGCCGTTCTGCCAGGGGTCGAAGCGATAGAGCGCGAAGCTGCCGGGGATCGGTTGGTTGGCTTCGTCGACAGCCGCAGCGACGAGCCAGGGCGCGCCATCGCTACCGGGAATTAGGATGGGCTGTGGGGCGGTAAGCGGGAAATCTAGCGTGGAAATGCTGCCATCGGCTGCAACCCAGTACGCGTCGTAACTTTGGTTCGTGGTTGGAGCGGGGTTGGGGGGGCAGCCATGGGCACACCACTGCGTGCAGTCTTCATTGCTCAATGGCGCTCGAGCTTCGCAGCCGCCAACGGCCAGCACACCACCCCCGGGGAGTGCTGCGAACGCGCGGTCGTAGCGCGCCGGGAGCGAGCTGCTGCCGTCCCACGGCGCGCCGAGCGCGCTCGCATCCGTGTCACGCCACTCGAGCGCAGCGATAGGGTTTCCGGTGGCGTCCGTGCCACCTGCGACGAAGATTCGTCCATCGTCTAGGCGGAGCGCGTTCGGTGAGTCTCGACCAACGCTGAGTGAGCCGAGCAACGTGGACTTGCGCGTGCCCGGTGAGATCACTTGCACGACGTTCGACGCGTCGAGAGCTTCGTCCCGCCCTCCGAGTAAGACGGTTTCGCCGTTCTGCAAGGTCGTGGCGGCCTGGCGCGTGATTGGCTCCGCCAGCGCGACCAAATCCGATTCGAAGCTCTGCGTGGCTGGATCGTAGACTTCCGCCGTGCCGCGGAGCTCGCTGGCCGGTTGCGACGGGTCGTGGACGGGATTCTCGCCGCCCGCCACCAGTATCTCACCGGCAAAGTCGGTGACTGTCGCGAACGCGCGCGGCTGGCTCAGCACTGCGCGCACACGCGGGTCGACGACGTGGGTTTCGCCCGTGCGCGTATCGAACGTCAGCGCGCCGACGATGGCAGCGCTAGTCGAGTCGTTGCTGCCGGCGATCATGACCAAGCCCGTCGTGTCCGAGTAGCCCGAGGCTTCTCCGCCCAATTTTCCGGGAAACCCGTCGGACGCGCTCGGCCGAAACAGCTCGCAGGTCGTAGCTTCCGGCCAGAGCAAGAAGTCGAGGCGATCGGCGATGCGTTGGCTGAAAGCAATGAATGGGGACGTCGCGACGTCCCCGCTGGCTTCGGCTTCGAGCGCCAACGTGCTCGCTGGAAAACCGAGCTTCGTGCCGGAAGCGTCGAGGGACAGCGATTCGGACGTCTGCATGGTGATCGGGAAATCCCCGAGAGCCGCCAAATCCAAAAGAGCCGGGTCCGGCGAAGGGCAGCTTTCGAGTGCGTGAGCCTGCAGAGGGACCGTAATTTCCGGACCATTCGGAGCTGAGCAGCCGGAAAGCAGCCAAACGATCAAAGCAGCGCTAACATGCACTCTTTCGATGTTTCCGCAGATCTTCGGTAAATACGTGCTCGAGCGCGAGATCGCTGCGGGAGGCATGGCGCGCGTTTACCTGGCCACCTTACGTGGCGCGGTCGGTTTCGAAAAGCGTCTGGTGGTGAAACAGATTCGCACTGAGCTCGCATCCGATGAGGCGTTCGTGACGCGCTTCGTGGAAGAAGCGAAGACGGCAGTCGAGCTCAGCCACCCTAACATCGTGCCGGTTTACGAGCTCGGAGTCGAGCAGGGCGTGTACTACATCGCGATGGAGCTGTGCGAGGGGCTCACGCTGTCTGAGGTGCTCGCGGAGACAGGACCGCTCGGACCAGCAGAAGGCGCCTATGTCGGCGCCGAGATCTGCCGGGCGCTCGATTATGCCCACCGGCGCGCGAACATCGTGCATCGTGACGTGACGCCCAGAAACGTGCTGATCGACGATGAGGGTGAGGTGCGTCTGATTGACTTCGGCATCGCCGCGCCAGTTTCGCGGGCCGATGACGCATCGCACACCGAAGTTTTCGGCTCGCCCGGCCATATGCCGCCAGAGCAGTTACATGGCGCCGACCTGACGCCAGCGACCGATGTGTTTGCGGTGGGGGTATTGTTGATTGAAGCGTGGACTGGCTATCCGCCGTTCCGGCGAGCCACTGCGCAGGAGAGCGAGCGCGCCCTTTTCACCGCTCCTCCGCCCATCGACCGCCAGGAGCCGCAATTGACGCCGCTGGTTGCTCTGATTGCGAGCAGTGTGGCGCTCGACGCGCGGGAGCGGCCCAGCGCCGCGGAGTTGCTGGCGCGTCCGCTGCGCGAATTCTTGAAGAGTGAAGATAGCGGCGATATCGCGCGCCGTTTGGGCGCACGAGTCCGTCGTTCACGACGCCGCTCGCGCTCGTCGAGTCCTTGGTTGCCGGGTGAGACGAGCGCGCCCCAGAGCAGCTCAAAGACGCGACCGCTCCGCTCCGAACCTGGCTCCGACAGTGCCCCAGCCGTAGCTGCTCCTGTCACGCGCACGTTTGCAGCGCGCGATGACCTCGAGGTTTGGACGCGCAAATTATCGAGCACCCCAGCGCCTCTCCAGCAGACGCCGGCCGCGACCCCGCACTCGCGTCGTCTCGCCGAGTCTCTCTCGCAATCGGCTGCAACGGGCGACACGGACGATAGCGCCCGCGAGCCTCAGCCCATCACGTCGAGCGGCATCGCGAGCGCGCCACCGAGCAGCGCCGGCTTTGTGTTGTTCGCCTTCTTTTCTGCGAGCTTCATCGTCGTCGCTTTCGTGTTTGGCCCGCACGCCAGCGCACACGGCCCGGCTCGCTCGGAGCAATCGACTCCGCGCCCGAGTCCGCTCGCCGATTCTGTGGCTGCTGCGGCAAAACCCGCATCGAGCGGGCCGCCGTCAGCCACCAAGGCGATTCGGGCCGCGCTGCTTACGTCAAAGCCTCCTCCGCAAAAATTAGGCGAATCGACGCGCATGACCAACGCGCATAGCGCGGCGAGCTCGGATCCCGACCAACTCGGTGTGCTTCGGATTACCGCTGATCCGAGAGCCGCGGTCGAGGTGAGCGGTCCGACATTTCATGATCTTCGGCAGACGCCGGTTCTCGGCTTCAAGGTGCCCGCGGGCAAGTATCAGATCATTTTCCGAAACGACACGTTCGGCACCCCAGTGAGCACGCAGGTGATGGTCGTGGCCGGGGCGACTCGCAGTGTGCACGCAGATTTTCGTCAGGCGGAACCTGCGGTCACCGTACGCTGACGTGGGTACCGCTCAGATCGGCGCCAGCACGCGAGTTTGACGTAGCGCTTCGTAGATCGCGATCGCGACGGCGTTGGCCAAGTTGTGCGAGCGCACGTGACCTGGCATCGGAATGCCGATCACGTCGTCCGCACGCTCCTCGAGCAGCTCACGGGACAAGCCGACGCTCTCTTTGCCGAAGACGAATGCGTCCCCCAGCGTGAACTCCGCATCGAGGTAGCTCTTTCTAGCGTGTCCGCTGAACAACCAGCTTCGGGGCGTCCGATTTGGGCTGAACGCAGCCACGCGAGCTTCAGCGGCATGCAACGTATCGTGCTGAGTCACTTCGACCAGATGCCAGTAGTCGAGTCCTGCGCGACGGACTGCGTGTTCGTCGATTCGGAAGCCGAGCCGCCCAACTAGATGTAGGGGGCAGCGCGTTGCTGCGCAGAGGCGGGCGACATTGCCGGTATTGGGCGGAATTTCGGGCTCGACGAGGATGATGTGAAAGGGCCGCTCGACGGGGCGCGCGCGTAGGTAAAAGTCGGATGAGGGCGGGCTGTTTGACACTGCAATGGAGTCTAGCGGCCCGGGGCCCGGGCCGGGAGGCTGTCTTCGACTGCTGCGCTGCTTGACGCAAATCCCGCGTGGCAAGTAGCCTCGCCCGACGGCCACTGGACCGTCCATGATGAGCGCTCGCTTAGCAGGCTTTGCCGTCGGTTCATTGCTGTTGTCCGCGTCCCTTGTGGCTCGTGCCGAGCCCATGGATCTGGCGATCGAGCGCTTGGTGGCAAATCCGCAATGCGTCGACGCCGTGGGGCGATACACGCCGACGCCCGGTGCCAACGGCATGCCGGTCGCTTGCAGCCCCGACAATGTCGCCTTCAAACGCTTGGTCAACCAACTCGGCTTTGCGTTGGCTCCGACCGCAATGCACTCGGCGCGTACGACTGGCTTTGGTGGTTTCAATCTGTCGCTCGAGGCCACGTACACGAAGATCTCGAGCGACGCCGACTATTGGAAGCGCGGCACCCAAGGGCCCGTTGATCCTTCGACGAACCAAGCTTCGGTCATCAACGCCAGTCCCCAAGCGTTGCTTCAGCAGTACTCGTTGAAGTTGCGCAAAGGGTTTGGCTTCGGTTTGGAGGTCACGGGCGTGGTTGGGTTCATGCCCAAAACCAGCATCCTCAACGGCGGCGCGGACGTGCGCATGGCCTTGTTGGAAGGTTTTCGAACCGGAGTGATGGGTATTTTTCCGGATCTCGCCGTCGGCGGCGGCGTGCGGACCATCACCGGCACTCCCGAGTTGCAGCTCACTACGGTGGGCCTCGACGCCCAGATCTCCAAGCCGCTGACGATTGCGGACCAGTCGGTTCTAACGCCTTGGCTGGGCTATCAGTACCTGTGGATCTTCGGAGACTCCGGACTCGTGGATCTCACTCCGGGGACGAGCGCCATCGGCTATTGCGACTATGCCGGGAGCAACGTGCCGGGCAACCCCGACCCGAGCAAGACCTATAAGGATCCCGGGACGAACGTCGTACACAACATCTATGACGGGCAGCCCGTGTGTAAGGGCGGCGGGTCTCCCAGCGATTTCAACAACAACACGGTGTTCAACCCGGTTCGCGTGCATCGGCAACGGCTGATGTTCGGTCTGAACTACCGTTACGAGATGGTCATGGCTGGCGCCCAGTTCATCACCGACCTGCTCAGTCCCAGTGATGCAAACAGCGGCGCGAACAAGACCGACCTCGAGGGCGAGGCGCGACAGTGGACGCTGGTGCTCGAGCTCGGTGCGATGTTCTAGCTGTCTGACTCGCGCTGTTCCGGAAGCCGCACTGCTCGCCTCAGCGCACCAGACCCACGACCAATGCCCCTACCGCCAGCGCAGCCAGAAGTGGCACTGCGGTCAAGCGAGCCGCGCGGCGTGCAGCGGCTCGCGCCGTTTCCGGCGCCAGACCGTGGACGCCGACCAAATAGGCCTCCGCTGACTGCAACGGCGCGGTGAGCCCCAGCGGTACCGCGCGTCGCGCCGTCGCGATGCCTTCCACGAGCGCGAGGGTGAGCAGCCCAAAGGGCAAAGTAATCAGATCCCAACCGCATGCGTACAGCCCGAAGCGAAGCCCGCGGCCGCGCTTGCGCGTGCCGTGCCGTCGCGCGGCAAAGTCGAGCGAGAGACCGTGAGCCGCGTGCACGCTGACCATCGCTAGGACCAAGAGCAGGCCACCGAACGCGAAGCCCCGCATGACAGTCTTCAGCAGAGCGCGGTCGTCGAGCAGGAGCCTCGGGAGCTCTGGCAAGAATGCCAGCGCGAGCACTGAAGCTCCGATCCCGAGGCCTGCGACGGCGACCGTCTCGCAAATCAACGCGAAGGCGAGCGCGGATGAGACATCACCCTCTGGTAGCGCGCCGAAGAACGTGCGTGCGTGCGTGGTTGCCAAGAACGACGTTTGCCAAAGCCGCCGGAACACCCCGACTCCTGGTCGCTCCCAGGGAATGATGGCCACGACGCCGGATGCGTTCGTTTGCTCCTCGAGCCCACAGCCGGAACAGTCCGGATTTCCACATGCTGCGCAGACGACCGCCGCGGGCACTTCGATTAAGTCGAACGCCGAGTCGTCACGCGAGGCAAGCTCGTCTGGCCTTGCCGGTGCGTTGGAACCCGTCGGCATGCCATTCGGGTAGCACGCCGATGCGCTTTGGGCGAACAACGCCCTAGTGCAGCGTCTGGCCGGAGCTGGTCTCGCCTGGATCGGGGCTGGAGAGATCTGTCACGATACGCGGCAGATCTTGTAAGTCTCCCCCGAACCTCAAGGCGGCCGCGACACCGAGCAAGCTCGTGACAAGACTCGCGTAAATGCCCCAACGCCAAACGATTTGGAGCGGAACGTGATGCTGCGGATGTGGCGGGATCGAGAGCAGCATCGCGGTCTCGATGAACGTCATTGCCGCGAGCAGAACTGCGACCAGCCGGACCCCGCGCATGCGCTGAATCGTTCGACGCGTCCAGACCAGCGGCAAAGTGACGAGCCAGCCGGCGGCTCCGCCCCAAAGCCAGCCAGCTCGACCGCGCGCCAAATCGAAGCCACTGCGGACCTCGAAGTCCGGCATGCGCAGCTCGACCCATGGTGCGAAGAACGTCAAAATTCCGACGACCGCCAGCACCAGCAGTGCGCCGCGCATGCGTCCGAAGTAGTTCCACGGCAGCGTCCGCTGCTCCGGTAAGACGAGCTCGCCCGCCTCGAGCTCGTCGGCAGCGGCGTCGAATGATGGAGGCAAATTCTCCATCGCCACCAGTTTCACCCCACATTCGGGGCATTGGCGCGCCTCAGTGTGTGGAAAAAGCGCGCGGCAAAACGGACAGGCGTTGAGCCGGGGCACCACGGAAGCATAGCTCATGACTACCTTGGCTCGGTTCGTACCGACTGCCCCGCAAGAGGTTGGGCCATGTTGACGCGATGCGTTAGTATCGGTGGATGGTGACTCGACAGTCATCCGCTAGCCTTCGTCACGGATCGGATTGAGATGACAGAACGCCTTGCCGAACTGCTCGGGTTGCCGGGCGACGCGCCGCACCTCGAGGAGGCGCTCACTCATCCGAGCTTCGCCAACGAGCAACGCAGCACTCGCCACAACCAGCGGCTGGAGTTTCTCGGCGACTCAGTGCTCGGCTTTTGCGTCAGCGAGCTTCTGTGCGCTCGCTTTCCCGAGGCCGACGAAGGCGTGCTGACGCGCATGCGGGCTCAACTCGTCAACGCCGAGGCGCTGGCCGCGTGGGCGCGCAAAGAGCAGCTCGCGCAGGACCTGCGCTTAGGGCGAGGCGCGGGCGCTGCCGGGCTGCGGGAAAGCACGAATGTCCTGGCAGACGCAGTGGAAGCACTAATCGCTGCAGTTTACTTGGACCTGGGTTTGGAGGCAGCTCGCCGCTCGTGCGCGCGCATCGTGGCCGACGAGCTGTTGGTCCTCGAGCGGGACGGGGCGCGCGACCCGAAGAGCGAGCTTCAAGAGCGCCTGCAAGCGATCGGCGGAGAGGCGCCGACCTACGAATTGCTCGAAGCCGGTGGGCCCGCTCACGAGCGTTGGTTCAAAGTCGGCGTCCGGCAGGGTGAGCGTCGGCTTGCGGAGGGTTCAGGCCGCTCCAAACGCGCTGCTGAGCGCGCCGCTGCGAGCGAGGCGTTGCAGCTCTCGGATTTGCTGACGCTTGGCGAGGACTCGCAATGAAGCGCACGAAGCTCGAGCGTCGCGCGCTCTTTGGCTTGGTCGGTGCAGTGCTCTTGCTATCGAGCGCCGCCGCCTGGGCCGGCACCTACCTGAACAGTGCCGCGCTGCTACTTGCCCAGGCGAGTCACGAGGCGGACTACCTGCGTGCGCGCATCAACGACAAAGAATTGGCCGAGCTCGTCCACAAGCTCGCCGACGCACGC
>DATHOI010000713.1:0-6180 GCA_035485095.1 Polyangiaceae bacterium
TGGCAGTGCTCCGCGACGCGCCAACACGAGCAGGTCGTCCACTGAATCACGCTCCGAATTCATGACGATTCCTCGACCATCTTCCCCAGGCGGGGATCGCCAAGCACGCGCTCACGCACCGCTTGTTTGGCCAACCGCAGCCGACTGCGCACCGTTTCGAGTGGCACGCCGACGCTCTCCGCAATTTCCGGCACGGTGTAGCCGAGCACGCAATGTAACGCGAGCACCTCGGCCTGTTGCAGAGGCAACGCGTCGAGCAGCTCGCGCACGATCTGCGCGCTGCCCTGCGCGGACAAACCGGCGTCTGGGGCCGGTAGCGACCCCGGAAAAAGCTCCACCTCCAGGTCGTGCTCGCGCCGCGAGTAGCGTTTCTGCGCGGCGTCACGGCGGCGCACGTTCATCGCAGTGAGCACTGCGACGCGACACACGAAGTGCAGCACCGAGGACTGCCCGCGATGCCTGGGCAGCGCGTCCATCACTGCGAACGCGCTCTCTTGGGTCACGTCGTCGACCTCGGGGTGATTTGCGCCCAGCACGCGCCGAACCACGCGCAGCAAATGCGGGCCCACGGTCAGCAGAAACGTGCGCACCGCAGCGCGATCGCCCGCCACCGCCGACTTGGCCAATGCCGCCAAGGCATCGGTCGGCTCCGCCCGGTGCGGCTGCCCCGCTACCAAACGCAGCATTCGGCCTCGCTCGTTACCTGCCATTTCAATGTCCGATATTGCCGCTCCGGGCACCTGCTGGGAACCCGTACGAAAGCCAGTAGCGATCCCGACAGGATCGGGTCGAAAGTCCGGAATGCTCGAGAATATCCCATAAGTATCAGCAGTTATACGGAGCTCCCGACCCGGCGTCTGAGGCACTCCAAGAGCTCACTATCGGCAGCCGGCGCAGGCTGCTCGGGATCGAAACGCCCGGCTCCCGCATTAGACGCGGTCGGCGCAGAAGCGCTCACGTCGAACGATTCCCCGCGGAGACTACAATGAAAGCGCGTCGCTTCGTGACTTCGATCCTGGTGCTCGGTGCCGTGGGCGCCTGCTCCGCGGGCAGCAACGTGACCCCCGGCGGCCGTTCGGGTGTGGCTGCCGCTGGCTCGAGCTCGATCGATCCCGGTGGCGGCGCGGGCGGGCCCCAGCTGAACACCGATGGCGGCGGAGCTCTACCCGGCCTCGCGGACTGCCCCGCGGGTCAAAGCACCACGGTCAGCGGCGTGGTCTACGACCCAGCCGGACGCGTGCCTCTCTACAACGCCCTCGTCTACGTGCCGAGCAAGCCGGATCTCGACCCAATCGCGAGTGGCGCGTCGTGCGACTCGTGCACCGCGCCGGTACCCGCGCTTGCAGACGCGCTCTCCGACGCCTCCGGCAAGTTCGTGCTGCAAGACGTACCGGCCGGGGCAAACGTGCCGCTCGTGATCCAGGTCGGCAAATGGCAGAGAAAAGTCGCGATTCCGAACGTGATCGCGTGCCAAGACAACCCGCTCTCCGACCCCAATCTCACGCGCCTGCCCCGCACCCAAGCTGAAGGGCATATTCCGCGGATTGGGCTCTCGACCGGCCATTCCGACGCGCTCGAGTGTCTGCTCCGGAAAATCGGCATCGCCGACAGTGAGTTCACGACCGACGCCGAAACAGGTCGCGTCAACATGTTCCGTGGCTGCATCGACAGCGACGGGACGGCGTATCCGGCCAGCAAATTCGCGCCCAACTTGGACAACGGCGCGACCTTCCCGTCGACCAGCGAGCTATTCACGAGCGGCGAAATCGACAACTACGACATGCTCATCTTCTCCTGCGAAGGTCACAAGTGCACTGAGCTGCAGACGGACACAAACATCGCCACGCTCGAGGGCTTCGAGAACAAAGGCGGGCGCGTGTTCTTGGATCACGTGCACTACAATTGGATCAACCACTCGAACAGCAATATTCAGGATGCCGCCGAGTTCAGCTCGGGGACAGACCCGGCCAGCCCATTGCCGACACAGATCGACATGAGCTTTCCCAAAGGCCAAGCGTTCGCACAATGGCTGTTGAACGTGAATGCCTCGACCACGCTCGGCGAGCTCGACATCGTACAAGCGCAGAATTCCTGCTCGAGCGTCGACCCGACCTTGGCCCAAAGCTGGATTACGACCACGAACCCCGTCGGCAACTTCTACGTGACGATCAACACGCCGGTCGGAAAATCCGGCATGCCGCTCGACGCCTGCGGACGAGTCGTGTTCACGGATCTGCACGTGAGCGGAGCCGTCGCCGACTCCTCCCACGACGACACGCCATTTCCGGGCGGCTGCGTCTCCACCGACATCACGCCCCAAGAAAAGGCGCTCGAGTTCATGCTGTTCGATCTGTCGTCTTGCGTGCAAAAGGACGATGTACCGCCGCAGCAGCCACCGATCGTGAAGTGAGTGGGGTAACGCGACGTCGTCGCGCTTAGGGCTATAGGGCTGTCCTCGCACGTTTTTGTGTACGACCCCTCAGCGCCGTGACGTGCTTGTGGACGGATCACAGCCGCGGCACCTTGCAACATCGGATCACCCCAGGGGACCTCGCGACGCTCTATCGCATTGGCTTACTGACGCAGTAATCTGCTCGAATGACCACTTCCACTTGGCCGGGAGGCTCTATTGAGCGTTAATGCGGCCGCGCAGCCATAAAGGTGGGCGCGGTCGATCGGTTACGATCAACAGTGAGGCAACGGCGAGGTCATATAGCTCGCTGGAGTGACGTGCCCGGCTTCGTTCGACCCGCGTATGCTACACAGTAGCCCTCTGGTTTTTTGACCCGCGACTTGAAGTTCTGGTTGTGCAGACCGCCAAGATATCAGCGCCCTAGGCAACACATAAGAACACAGATACAGCGGCCGGACCTGGGGCTACGGCATCCCCAAAACATCGGTTACGACATTCGCGCGCAAAAATCTTCGCTGCTTATCCACATAGACCACTGCGGTCACAACATGCGACTGCGATCTGTAAACCTCGGCTGCAAAGCTTTGATCGAGTTCACCGAAATCAAACCACCATCCAGAACGCCTAAAAAATGCAACAATGTCCGACTCGGGACTGCCCTTTGTAAGCGCACTGCTGATTGCCTTCGTCGCATCGTCGGCCTCTTTTTTTGCGCGGGCATCGTCATTGCTGCACGCCAAATGCATGGCCCCCCAGATTTGCAAAAAGACTCTTCGGTTCACGACCATCCTCGAGTGTCCTATGGTGACGAGCTACTCCCGCCGCTGTTGTAGCGGAGCCAAGCTCGGGAGAGAGGTTCCAAGACTACCTGAGAACCCCGGTGACAACATGTCTGGCGAGGCCTCGATGCCGACACTGAGCAAGAGCGCATTTGAGTAAGTGTTGCTGTTCGGTCCCGTCGGGCTGTATGGAATCTTCGCTGCATCGACTGCAGCGTTGAACGTCCTTATGTGGAGCTGGATGTCAGAAAGCGAGTGTTTCACAGAGCCGACGTGGGATGGCTCGGACTTCTTCTCGCCGGCCAAAAGCAGAATGATAATTGTCACCGAGAAGGTACGAGACCTCGTTGTTAAGAGTAAGATTAAAGATGTAACCTTCGTGAGGATTACAGAGTTCGTGCGGATTGGCACCACTTCTGTTTCCCCGTCGAAATGAAGCGTTGCACTTGGTCGAGTTTCCGGGACACCCCGAGGGGCACGGAGAGAGATTCCGGCTTCGGACAGTGATCCTCACATCGTCCGCAAGTCCAAGTGCGTAAAAATCTCAGCGCCGATCGTCGCCGTTCTGATCACTCGGCGCCCTGGCTAAGGCGCTAAGGCGACTTGGGACAGCAACCACTGAGCGCCCCTGCGCCGCCATCCAACTCTGGGACAGCGACGGAGGAAGTAGGCACCGGAGCACACGCCGCTTCGCATCCGGCCGTGCCCTGCACTAACGCCACGTCCGTGTCGTACTCGGGGGCACCGCTTTTGAAGGTCACGGCGATGTGGCAGGTACCAGCGCCTGTCGCAGTAAGATCCACTTCCACTTGGCCGGGAGGCTCTATTGAGCAAGCACCCGTTGCCGTCACTGACTGAACGTCGCTCGCTCGATTGGCGGGAACTGAAATCCTAAATTGATTGGCCGGACAACGACAGTCGGTGTCGTTGTTCCCGCCGCTACATGAGGCGAGTACCGCTAGCACGAGACCGATGACCGCGAAGATTCCGATGCGTCCGTTCATGGTTTACATCCACTGCCGTACCAGTTGTCCTTCCATTCCCCTCCCACCCGTGGCGGATTACAGCATGAGGCACTGTCGCGACATTGCCTGTCCGACAAATTGACCAACCTGGCGTGTTCCACCAGAAGGACATCGCGGAACGATCGCGGCTACTTAGCGACAGTCATGCAGCCTGTTGCACAATATGTACGCGTGCCGAAGCCTGCTCAGATATGAGTGGCTAGTCGCAGTGTGAAGTGATCTAAACCGCGCCGAACAAAAATAGCGACAGCTCGCCGACGATCGCTGGCGGAATCGCGTGGCCGCCGTCGAAGGGGCGCCACGTCACCTCGAAGCCGTGCTGCTCGAGCTCGGTTTTCATGCGCTCGCCGCCGGCAAAGGGCAGCCGTTGGTCTTGCCGGCCGTGAGAGATGAAGACAGGCGGGCGCACGCTGCGCGGCGCTGAGAGGTGCGCAGCTGCGTCCACGAGCAACGCCCCCGACAACACCGCCACGCGATCGAGCGGCTCATTGCCGGTCAAGGCCAGCTCCACCGAGAGCATGGCGCCCTGAGAAAACCCCACCAAAAACAGCGCTTGCGGAGCGTAACGGTCGCGCGCCGTGCTGAGCACGCCGGCCACTGCATTGCGCGCCGCTGCGAGCTGAGCATTCGACGACGTCGTGAGGCCGGGCGGAGCCGCTTCGTCGGTCACGTAGCGCGGGCGGTCGCTCGCGTCGATGTCCCACCAGGCGCGGCCACCGTTGCCGAGGCTCAGTGGAGCGGCGGGCAGAATGCAGCGCGTGTTTGGGCGGAGCAGCGATCTCGCGAGCGGCACGAGATCATCGCCCGGTGCGCCAAAGCCATGTAACAACACGACCGCGATGCCGCCGCGCTCGTCCTCGCGCAGCGCGGAGACGTGCGTGATCTCGAGACCACCCCAGGCCTGCCGAGCCTCAGTGCTCCCGCTCGCAGGCACGGGCGCTTGACCCGATGGCGTGCCCGAGCGACAGCCGAGCGGTGTCAGCGCGAGCGACAGCAACGCTCGACGGCGCGACAGCAAATCACTTCCACACGCCGGTGGCGACCAGCTCGTGGCCCGGGCTCGCTTTGCCGGCGCCGTTGTATTTGACGAGCACGACGACCATGTCGCCAACCTTCAGCGTGTCTTGCTTGTAGCCTTCGACGTCGCTCATCGTGACCGGGAACCATTGCTTGCTCATGCCGATCGTGTCGCCCGCGATCTGCGGCGTGTACACGACGCCCATGTCGAAGCCCGAGGCGCTCAGATTGGCCGCATTGCCGGCAAACAAGATCCATTTGCCCTTCGCCAATTTATCGAACGCGGCGAGCGCGGTCTTCTCGTCCTTCAGGGCCTTGTTTTTCTGGAGCGTGGCTTCGATCTCCTTCTCGACCAGAAAGCCTTTCTCGCTCGCGTACTTGGTTTCGACCGCAGTGCGCCGTTCGGGCGTCAGGGTGAGATCGATTTTCTCCGGGCGCGCCGAGTCCGGCTTCGGTTCGGGTTTCGGCGCCTCGGGCGTCGGCGCGGGCGCTGCCACCGGCGCGACGCTTGCCGCCGCGGAGGCCGCGGTCGGAGCGGGCTTGTCATCGTCGCAACCGAACAAGAACAGAACCGCGGCACAGGCAGACAGCGTGCGTCGAGTGATCGTCGTCATTGGGCGAGGACTACCAGGCTTGATCGACGAAACCAAGCAAGCCCGAAAGAGCCCGAGAAGAAGTCGTTGATCCGAGCAGGACGGCCGCCTTTTCAGCGCGGATTCTTGGCGAAGGCGCGCGCACTCGTCGGACGCGAGAAGAGCGCGCGATAGGCGCGCGGCGTGAGCCCGAGCGTACGCTGGAACGCGCGCGCCATCCGCGACGGGTTTTCGAAGCCGGAGCGTGCGGCCACGACTTTGGCCTCGAGCCGAGTGGTGCTGATCAATAGCCGCGCGTGCTCGGTCCGCAGTCGCTCGATGAGCTTGGCCGGCGTCATCCCCATTTCGTCCCG